>JAFYMJ010000115.1 GCA_017556665.1 Bacteroidales bacterium | reverse complement strand
GCGGATACTCTTTTGCTATCTCTTTAAGTGCTTTCTTGTTAAATGGCACCCATTTCTCTACCACAAATGTTTTCCCTGGAAAATCTGCTACCAATTCATCTGATGTATATAAATGTGAACTTACAGCCAGTTTGTCAATATTGTACCTCTTGGAAATAAGTTTGTATGCACCACATTTCAGTACAGCCTTATTGGGTTCGTACAGATAGCTGCCAATGGTTTTTGCATTCAATGCAACTGCAGAATCTTCGTCGGGAAGGAAAAACTTAAAGTGGTGCTTAATTTCCCCTGAGTTTGTAAGGTTAACTGCTACGCATTCTGGATTGTTGCATTCCTGTTTTGTATTTATAAGGAACAGCAACTCTTTGCACTCATTATTTACGGCAACTGTATATACTTTCTCTATGTTGGAGAGCTCTTTAAGGTTAAGTTTAATGTCGGCCATAGGGGAGACCTTAACCAGAATATACTTGCATGCGGCAAACAAATCCTCTTTAAGTTCAAATATATTAGGCTGATAATCAGATAGCTTAATTACTTTTGAGTTTGTCTGGTCCCTTCTGGCAGGGTCTATATAAACAAGATCTATATTTTTCTCCTTTAACTCTTTAAGTGCTGCATTATTGTTTTCAGTTATATCGGCCGACGAAAATGTAACATTCTGTACTCCAAGTTCTTTGAAATTGTATTCAGTAGCCTGGGCCAGTTCTGCATTCCTTTCAAAATAGTAGTGCCTGTCTGAGTTCTGTGAAATAAAGAATGTATCTACCCCCATTCCCCCTGTAAGATCGGCAGTGTTTATATTATTGCCCAAATTAAGCTCCCCGACAATTCTTTGCTTGAACAGTGCGGTGGCCTGAGAACTGCATTGTTCTACCGATATGGAGAAAGGGTATACCAGTGATGGAACATTGTACCATAGTGGTATCTTGCTCATAATTTTTTTTCTGGCCTCTATACATTTGGCACATAAAGAGATATTGATATCTGTTGCAGTTTTACTCTTTTGTAATAGTAAATCTGCAACATTTGAGTCTGCATTTGCAATTATGTATTCTATCTCTTTGTTGTTAAGCATATTATCTGCTGCCATTTATATATTGCGATGTTATTCTTCTGAACCTTATTGTATATGTTACAGCTGCTGTAGCCAATCCTAAAGATAGGCCTAACCACACCCCAATTGGTCCTATGCCCATTACTTTGCTGAATATATAACTCATTGTAAGACCTATGAGATAATATGCAATAAGAGAGAAAAATAGAGGAGCCTTTACATCTGCAAGTCCTCTCAGACTTGCCAATGAAGAGAGCTGGGTTGCGTCAAATACCTGAAAGCAGGCTGCAATTACAATAAGGCTTGATGCAATAGCTGTAACTTCTGGATCTGATACAAATATATATGGTATATAATTTCTGAATATTATATATATGAAACCAGCTGTAAGCATTAGAGCCAGACTCAAATGCATTGCCGCAAATCCTGCAGTTCTGGAGTCTTTATATCTTTTTTCTCCAAATTGGTGGGCTACCCTAATTGTAGCAGCAACTCCAATTCCATTGGCTGCCATGAATGAGAATGTTGTTATGGTTAAGGCAATCTGGTTTGCTGCCATTGCATTCTGTCCAAACCATCCAACCATAATTCCACTCAAGTTAAAGGCACTTACTTCTACCAATGCCTGTAAAGATATTGGAATTGATGTCTTTAAGACGTCTATGAATTTGCTTTTAGATAAAGACTCTTTGTTTATTAGTCCTATATATTCTTTGTAAGGGGATATCTTGAATATAAGTACAATGAATATTATGAGCATAAGGATCCTGCTTATAAGTGTAGCATATGCTGCACCGGCAACACCAAGGGCAGGAGCTCCAAGTTTTCCGTATATGAGTATCCAGTTAAGTACTATATTAAGGACATTGCATATTACTGTAATATACATTACATGTTTTGTAATGCCTATTCCCTCTGCAAAATTTCTTATTGCAAAGAACAGTACAAGAGGAATGAGTGATATTACAGATATAATGTAGTATGTTTTGGCATATGGTAATATTTGTGCATCTTGCCCCATGTAGTGCATAAGAGGTGTGGCAAACAGTGATAATATTATAAAGCCACAAAGCAACGTGTCCAGAATAGCTGCATTTACAAAGTAGTCTGCTACACTTTTATGATTGCCTCTTCCATAATTGTGTCCTACGTGTGGAATAAGTCCTTGTGTAAAGCAGGTAAAGAAAACCAATAAAATGCTTATTAGTGTATTTGCAAATGCTACTCCTGCAAATGGGGTTGTCCCTAAGTGTCCAACCATAATGTTATCGGCGAACTGGACAATCATTTGCCCCGTCTGGGTTATAACAACAGGAATTGCAAGATTGAGATTTCTTTTATAAAAAGGGATATATGACTTTAGGTTCATAAATTCTTTCTTTGAGTTGCAAAGGTACTCTTTTTTTGCTAAATTAGCAGATTGTAATTTAAACTTTAATTTTATGGAAAATAACTATTTAGATATAGCTAAACAATGGCTAGGTGCAGACTATGATGAGCAAACCAGAAAAGAGGTTCAAAATTTAATTGACAACGATCCTAAAGAGTTGGAAGAGAGCTTCTACAGAATGTTGGAGTTTGGTACTGGCGGATTACGTGGAATTATGGGCGTTGGTACTAACAGAATGAACAAGTATACTGTTGGTATGGCTACTCAAGGTGTTGCAAACTAT
>JAFYMJ010000114.1 GCA_017556665.1 Bacteroidales bacterium | reverse complement strand
GAGATTTCTGAGTTGTTGAGCAAGATGCTTAAATTAAGAGGTATCAAACATAATGTCCTTAATGCCAAATTGCACGCTCAAGAGGCTAATGTTGTTGCGAATGCCGGTCAGGCAGGTGCAGTTACCATTGCAACCAATATGGCTGGTAGAGGTACAGATATCAAACTTGGAAGTGGTGTGAAAGAGGCTGGTGGATTGGCTATCATTGGTACAGAGAGACACGATAGCCGAAGAGTTGACAGACAGCTTAGAGGTAGAGCTGGTCGTCAGGGAGATCCAGGCTCATCTACTTTCTATGTCTCTTTGGAGGATGATTTGATGCGTCTGTTTGGTGGTGAGAGAATTGCCAAAGTAGTGGACAGAATGGGTGGAATGGAAGAAGGAGAGGTACTTCAACACTCTATGTTGTCAAGTTCTATAGAGAGAGCCCAAAAGAAAGTTGAGGAGAACAACTTTGGTATAAGAAAGAGACTTTTGGAGTATGACGATGTAATGAATTCTCAAAGAGAGGTTATCTATACAAGAAGGAGAAATGCCCTTTATGGAGAGAGAATTGAGGTTGACTTGAAAAATATGATAACCGACTATGCAGATATCTTTGCATCTGGTAAGGACTCATATGATTTTGAAGAGTTCTCATTGGAGATGATGAAGAACATTTCTGTAGAGCCTAACTTTGATGAGAAATTCTTTAAAGATTCGTCGGCTGAGCAATTGGCAGATAAGATTGCAGAGGCTATAAGGGAAATAATTGGCAGAAGAACAGAGGCTGTTATTGCTCAGGCTTGGCCTATTATTGACCATATTTACAAGACTCAGTCAATGTCTTATGACAACATTGCAATTCCTGTATCTGATGGTGTAAAGATTATGCAACTTGTTGTAAACCTTAAGAAAGCATATGAGAGTGAGGGTAAAGAGCTATACAGAGCTTTGGCAAAATCTGTTACCCTTTACACAATTGACGAGCACTGGAAAGAGCATTTGAGAGAAATGGACGATTTGAAACAATCTGTTCAGAATGCAACATATGAGCAAAAGGATCCTCTATTGATCTACAAATTTGAGAGCTTTAACTTGTTCAAGAAAATTTTGGAGAAGATTAGCAGAGATGTTATTGCATTTATGTCAAGGGTAAACATTCCTCTTAGAAGAGATGAGGATATTCCTGTAAGAGAGGAACAACGTAAACCAAGAACAGATTTGAGCAAGATGCAACTTGGAAGAAATGACCTTTCTACAAATGGCGGTGAGCCTAAATCAAATGGTCCTATCAGAGTTGAGAAAAAGGTTGGACGTAATGATCCATGTCCTTGTGGCTCTGGTAAGAAGTACAAGAATTGTCACGGTAAAGAAGAATAAGCCTTAATAAATGAGACTATGGAAAATATATTTGATCTTGTAGTAATTGGAGCAGGTCCTGGTGGATATGTAGCAGCAATAAGAGCTAGCCAATTGGGATTTAAGACAGCTGTTATAGAGAAAGCTGAATTGGGTGGAGTTTGTTTGAATTGGGGTTGTATTCCTACAAAAGCTTTACTTAAAAGTGCTCAGGTATTCAATTATACAAAACATCTTGCAGATTATGGTGTTGAGATGGTTAATGCAGATGGCTCTAAAATTGAAAATGGGGCGGTAGTTTCGTATGCAGACATCAAAAAGGTAGTAGAGAGGGAAAGAGGTGTTTCTGCCCAAATGAGTAAAGGTATTGAGTTCTTGTTTAAGAAAAACAAGATTACTACAATAAAAGGTGAAGCTAAGATTATTGCAGAGGGAAAAGTTGAGGTTAACCCAATGCAGGAGGGTGAGCAGCCGTTTATTGTAGAGGCAAAACATATAATTATTGCAACAGGTTCAAGACCAAATTCATTGCCTTTTGCCCCTATAGATGGAGAAAAGATAATATCTTACAGACAGGCTTTGGTTCCAGAGACTCTGCCAAAGAGCATGGCCATTATTGGTTCTGGTGCAATTGGAAGTGAGTTTACATACTTCTACCGTTCAATGGGTGTGGATGTAACTCTAATAGAGTATATGGATCAGATTGTTCCATTGGAGGATGAAGAGGTTGCAGCACAACTTGGAAGAAGCTTCAGAAAGCTTGGCATTAAGGTAATGACATCAAGTGGGGTTAAAGCAATAGACACTACAGGCGAAGGTTGTAAATTGACAATTGAGACCAAGAAAGGAGAAGTGGAACTTGTTGTGGACAGAGTATTGTCTGCAGTAGGTGTTGTCCCTAATACCCAAGGAATTGGTTTGGAGGAGTTAGGTGTAGAGACAAACAGAGGCAAAATATTGGTTGATGATTTCTACAGAACAAATGTAAACGGCATCTATGCAATTGGAGATGTTATAGCCACTCCGGCTTTGGCACACGTTGCGTCAGCGGAGGGTATTGCCTGTGTTGAGAAAATTGCCGGTC
>JAFYMJ010000113.1 GCA_017556665.1 Bacteroidales bacterium | reverse complement strand
AAATATCCCATCTGCTGATGCAGTTTATATCTGAAAGAATCTTCAAATACTCCTCTTTATCGGGATCCTTGGCACCAGGAAAACCTTTAACCATATTAGGATTAAAGTATGGTCCGGCTAAATGAAGACCTTTAACAGGTGAATTGCCATCATTCAATATCGCTTCACAAATTTCAGCGGATCTGTAGATTTTCTCAATCTTGGCAGTGTAAATTGTAGGGAAAACAGTAGTTGCGCCATGCTTCAAATGAGCATTTACCGCTACCTCAAACTCTTCTCTATTACTGTCTTTAAATGCGTGACCGGCTGCACCATGAAGGTTCATTGCAACAAAACCAGGCAGAATATAGTCGCCTTTTACATCAACAATCCTTGCACCAATTCTAGGAAGATCGCTGTTTGCAATCTCCATTATTTTGTTGTCGCTTATAATTACAGATCCACCTTCAACCCAACCGTTTGGAGTAAGGATCTTGCCGTTGATAATTTGTGTCAGCATATAGTCTGAATACTACTCAAAGTTTTTAACCAATTTACCCATTGCCCAAACTGCACGTACATCAAGATTTTTGTCCAGTAGAAGGATATCAGCATCCTTGCCTCTCTCCAAAGAACCTTTTCTGTCATATACTCCCATAATTTTAGCAGGAGTCTCTGAAATCATACGGCAAACATCAAATAGAGGAACCTCTGCCTTGAATGTCATAGTTTGGATTAGACGGTCCATTGTTGCAATACTTCCTGCCAAAGCAGATCTGTCTGCAAGTTTACAAACACCGTCCTCAATGATTACGCGAGGGTCAAATGCTGTCTGGCTGTCACTTGCTGCGCAAGCAAGAGCATCTGTAATAAGAGCAGTCTTCTCAACACCTTTAACCTTATAGATAAGACGAAGAATAGTAGGAGGAACATGGATACCGTCAGCGATAGCCTCTACTGTCATGTCATCCATCAAATAGATTGACTCTACTGTACCCTCATATTTGTACTCGTTTTTCTTATGGAAACCTGGCATTGCATTGTAGAAGTGGGTTGCATGAGTATAACCTGCATCAAAACCTGCTCTGATATCCTCAAACTCAGCCTGAGTATGAGCTACAGATACAAGAATACCTTTGTTGGATACGTATCTGCCGAACTGAAGAGCACCTGGAAGCTCTGGTGAAGCATCCCATCTCTTAATACAGTTTGTCTCCTCTAGAAGTGGAATATACTCGTTTGGATCAGGATTCTTGATATATGCAGGAATCTGACCGCCAGCCATCTTCATATTGAAATAGTGTCCCTCAAGGTGAAGACCCAATACAGGGCTGTCTTTCTCTGCCATCATTTTTTCAGTGGTGCGCGCAGCAGCCTGAATCATCGGGATACTTGAAGAAGAAAGGGTAGGGAAGATACTGGTTGTACCGTGCTGCATGTGAGCCTCTACTGCTGTTCTGAAAGCATCCTCTGTTCCCTCCATGAAATCTCTTCCGCCACCGCCATGCACGTGAATCTCAACTCCACCGGGAACTACATACATTCCTCTTACATCTACAATTTTAGCACCTACTACAGCAAGGTCACAGTTAGAAACTTCAAGTATTTT
>JAFYMJ010000112.1 GCA_017556665.1 Bacteroidales bacterium | reverse complement strand
GTTATAGTTATCCTGATTAAGAAGAAATAGTATATAAAAAAAGTCTTGGCCTATTGACCAAGACTTTTTGCGGTGCGGACGAGGCTCGAACTCGCGACCCCATGCGTGACAGGCATGTATTCTAACCAAACTGAACTACCGCACCTGATAGAATCTATATTGTTTTTTTGGCGGTGCGGACGAGGCTCGAACTCGCGACCCCATGCGTGACAGGCATGTATTCTAACCAAACTGAACTACCGCACCAAATTCCCTTAAAGGGTTTATTTCCTTTTGGGATTGCAAATATATGTACTTTTTTTTATTCTGCAAAATTTATTTTGGTTCAAAGAAAGAAAAATGCACATTTCCGTATTTTTTTTCTTTAACAAAGTTTGGATGCTCCTCAAAATTGAATGTTCCGGGGTGTTCAAGTATCAGATATCCATTTTCATTAACCAACTCTTTTGCAAAAACTTTATCTGGAATTGTATCCAATCCCTCTATGGCATAAGGAGGGTCAGCAAAAATTATGTCAAATTTTTTAGTGCATATTTCCAAAAAGTCAAAAACATTGTGCCTTATAACCTGCATTCCTTTTACTTTGTACGTAGATGCAACCTGTTTAATGAATTTTGTATGTGCAGGATTCATCTCTATGCTTATAATGTCTTTACAACCTCTGGAGGCAAACTCAAAGCTTATGCTGCCGGTACCGGAAAACAGATCAAGAATAGTAAGCTCCTCAATGTCGTATTCATTTATAAGTATGTTGAACAATCCCTCTTTTGCAAAATCTGTTGTAGGTCTTGCTGCGTAATTAGCAGGAGGCAAGATGTTTTTCCCTTTTAGATATCCCCCAATTATTCTCATATTATATCTGAATTATCCAATAGATTCATTTCTATGCCATTAAAAAACCTTTTCATTAGAGCAGCATCATTATTGGTAATGTTGTAGCAAACTCTAATTTTGGTTTGTTTGGGATTCATGTTAAGTTTTTTAACGGATAAAATCAAAAAGTATAATGCGGTATTAAAGTTATCGCATTTAAAGGAATTTGCAATCTTTAGCTCTTTGCCTTCACATATTATAATATGGCAAAGATTTATTTCACTGTTATAGTGAAATATGGCGTTATTGTAGTTATTACTCTCATTTATAAGTGAAAGAAGTTTATACACAAATGGATAAACTTTATCTGCATTGTTTGTTTTTCCAATTGTGTCTTGATGGACTGCATAACACAAAGTGGCATTATGATTTGTAATATCTACAGATTGAGCAATATACGATGGACCTATACTGAATATCTGTTGCAATACTCTCTCCCCCTCAGCTTTATTGAACAGCTGTGTGGGAATTAGAGTAAATATTTCTGATATCTGGTAGTAGATCATAATTTGCTTAAAATTGTTTCATTAAAAAAGGGTGACCTCATTGAGCCACCCCTTATATTATATATATTGGTGTATGAATTATTACTCCCAGTTACCTGCGTTGTTGTTAGGAGCATCAATGCTACCAACTTTTAGACCAGGATATTTATTCATACGCTCGCTCTCAGCTTTTAAGTTAACGATTAGCTGATGGTCCATACCTTTAAGAATGTCATCAAATGGCATGCAAGCCTCAAATAGAGGAACATCTACACCTGATACTTTCTTAATGACAGCTTTCATGATAGTCTCTTTATTGTCTGAGAATGGAATGTATTTAAGATCTTGAAGAACAAAATCTGCTCTTTTTAGAAGAGTATCTTTTACAGGAATCTCAATATCAATAGCAAGAACAATATTCATACCTTTCTCGTAGTACTCCAATAGTTGCTCGTTAGTGATTTTTCTGTGTTTTTTCTTAAGAGCCTCTGTGTTAGCTACAGCTGCAGAGTCATCTCTTGAACCTAATTGTTTTACAATTTTAATTTTGCCAGTGTTGTAGAAATCAATCAGAGAATCGATGCTCTCAGTAAAGTGGCCATAAGAACCTTTGAATGCATCTTGAAGAGTACGGATGTCTTTTAGACGTTGGATACCAACTTGAGATCTTTCATCTTTTTCTTTGTTGAATCTAACAGGCTCTTGAACACTATTATAAATAGCATAGCAAAGAGCTACGATAACAATTGGAAGAACGATAAGTGTAAAAATCTTTTTCATTTTATTTTGTGTATTTTATTTATATAATCACTAATAATACGCAAAAGTAAAAAATATATCCTTTACTTGCAATATATTTTTAAATTTGCACAAAATAAATTTTAAGGATAATGGATATGTGGAGATATGATTTGCAGGACAATTTAAGAGGCGTTGAGAAATTGTTTGTAAAAATAACTCAAGTTAACAAGATTGTACTGGTAGGGCATGTAAATCCCGATGGAGACTGCATTGGCTCAATCACCGGATTAGGTGGTTATTTAAAGGATTGCTGTGGTAAAAATGTTACTTTGGTTGTCCCTAATGAGGTGCCCCAATTTCTTAAATTTTTGTCTCACGACATGAATTTATACAGCTATAACATCCATAAAGAAGAGGTCCATAGTGCATTGGAGAGTGCAGATATGGTAATTTGTATGGACTTGAATTCTTTAAAGAGAATGGATGATTTGGGCGCTGCAATTCAGGGGTGTGGTGCATATAAGGCCCTAATAGATCACCATCCTAATCCCGACGATACATTTGAACTTGTATATTCGTATCCACAATCATCATCAACATGTGAGTTGGCCTATTGGATAATAAAAGAGCTTATTCAAATAGGGGGAGAGTATATTCAAATGCCATATAATGTAGCTCTCTCATTGTACACAGGAATGATGACAGATACCAATAACTTTGCAAATTCTGTATTGCCTTCAACGTTTAGAATGGCATCTGAACTTCTTGCTTATGGAATTGACAAAGACAAGCTTCAGGGAATGGTATTTGGCGGTTACAGTGAATCAAGAATGAGGCTTATGGGCGATATGCTTCTAAATAAAATGACCATATACAATAATCTTGGAGCATCAGTTATGGTTATAACAAAAGAGGATAAAGCCAAATATAATTTTGCAAAAGGAGATTCAGAGGGCTTTGTAAATTTACCTTTAAATATAAAGGATATTCATATTTCTGCTCTGTTTACTGAGGATGACGACTATATAAGAGTATCATTGAGGTCCAAAGATGATTTCCCTGTCAATAAATTGAGTAACCAGTATTTTAATGGTGGTGGTCACCAAAGGGCTGCAGGGGGAAAACTTGCAATGGCAATAGGTGACGTAGAAGAGTATTTTGTAAAATGCCTGACTGAATTCAAACAATTGTAATGTTGGGCACAGGTTTTGCTAATGTTTAGTTTAATGAAGAAGACAATATTTATACTTATTGCAATTTTTGCTGTATTCTCTTGTGTCAAGCAAGACAGGGATAATATGATAGCGAATCAGGAATCAAACATTGATTCATACATATCATCACTGGGAAATGTAAGAGTTCAGAACAATTCCGGAGTAAACAGGATAGTTTTTAAAGAAGGGGCTGGTTTGGATTCCTTGTCTGTGGGAGATTCTGTAAAGTTTTATTATACCGGATATGTTTTTAGCAGAAGAAAAGGGAGCATGTTTGTAACAAACGTAGATTCTGTGGCAAAGGCCAATAATTTTGTTTGTGCAAAAGCTCCAGAGAACATAAAATTGGAAGGAGGAAATGTTGTTGATGGATTGTTTTATGGTTTGCAAGGAGCTAAAGTTGGAGAAAAATGTGAAATTGTCTTTTCAGCAAAATATGGATATGGTAATACTGTAGTGTATAACATTCCTAAAATGACCCCTTTAATATTTGAAGTACAGATAGTGGAAATTGTCAAAAATTAGTATATTTGCACCCTTATGGTAAAGGACTTATTTAAATTTATATTTGTAGCCGTAATAGGGCTAGCGTTGACATCTTGTGCCAAAGAGGTAGAAGAGTCCAACAGAGATATTCAGGAGAGAATATTGGATGCATACTTGCAGGTAAATGCAGAAAAATGGCCAAATGCAAAAAAATATCCTAGTGGTTTGACTATTTTAAAATTCAAACAAGGTGAGGGTGAACCTACATACAGAAGAACAGCTGTGTATGTGGATTATACTTTGCAGGGTTTGGACGGCACTGTTACTGAAACGACATATCCAGAGGTAGCAAAAAGGATTGGAACATACACTCCGTCTGAATACTTTGGTCCACAATATATGGAGATTGGTTTCAATTCAACATACAAAGGACTTGAAGAGTTGTTGTTGATGATGAATGAGGGTGCAGAGGCTACTTTCATATTGCCTCCATGGCTAACTTATAAAGACTCTTTGCAAAAGGGAAATACATCTTCTCAGGTTAATGGCCTTTATGAACTTAAGTGTAACTTTATGATTAAGGACATTGTAAAATATGAGAAGGATACCATCCAAAAATATGTAAGAAAAAATTATATCCAAATGGATACATTGCCAGGTGGTATATATTTCAAGAAATTATACGAGAGTGGTGGAGATTCTTTAAAGACTCAGGTTGCTCAAGTAAGATATGTAGGCAAGTTGTTGGATGGCTTTGTGTTTGATACAAATATAGAGGATACTGCAAGAAAATATGGTATATACAATAAGGATAACGATTACGAGCCATTAAGTGTAGATTGTGAGGAGGATTTCAAATCTATGGCAGAGAATACAAGCCTTGTAGCCGGTTTTTGTAAAGCTCTACTTGCAATGAGTGTAGGTGATGTAGCTGTTACAATATTCAATTCAGATTATGGATATACCTTTAATGGTAAGGATCCAATTGGTCCGTATCAGCCGCTTCAGTTCTGGCTATATGTAGAATCTGCAGAGAAATAGTATCTGGAATACATACAAAAGAGGATGACCCAAAGGATCATCCTCTTTTTATATATACCCCACTTTCCATCCACAGACGTGGTCTGTTCCTGTGCAGTTGAGCATCTTTTGTATTTATTATTTCTTTGCCCAGGTATATGTGAGTGAATTCATCTGCATTATCATATTGACTAATCTTGATAATTGTCCTCTGTTTTCTTATCTTTAGCATTAGCCTTAGGCTTGCGTCCGCTTTTACGCAAAGCTTCTGAGATTATCCATTGCAGCTGCCCATTGGTACTGCGGAACTCATCGGCAGCCCATTTCTCAATGGCATCCATTG
>JAFYMJ010000007.1 GCA_017556665.1 Bacteroidales bacterium | reverse complement strand
GCATTAAGGGACAGAATGGAGATGATTCCTGTAAACGGATATCTTGCAGAGGAGAAATACCATATTGCAAAAGACTTTCTTATTCCTAAACAAAGGGAAGCTCACGGTTTAAAGAGTTCCCAATTTAAAATTAACAAGGCTGGAATTGAGACTGTTATAAACAAGTATACCAGAGAGAGCGGAGTAAGAACATTGGATAAGCAAATAGCCAAACTGGCAAGAAAGGTTGCCAAGAGTATAGCTTTGGAAGAAGAAATGCCTGGAACATTATCTGCCAAAAAAGTAGAGGAGATTCTTGGTTTGCCAACCGCTTCACACGATTTGCAAAAGGGAAATGAAGCTCCAGGAGTAGTAACTGGTTTGGCATGGACCGAGATGGGTGGAGAGATTCTGTTTGTAGAGACAAGCTTGAGCGAAGGTAAAGGAGTACTTACAACTACAGGTAATCTTGGTGATGTAATGAAAGAATCTGCCGTTATAGCATACCAATATATAAAAGCACATCCAGAGCTTATTGGTCTAAAGACAGAAGATATCACCAATAAAGACATCCACTTGCACGTCCCAGAGGGAGCCATTCCTAAAGATGGACCATCTGCCGGCATTACAATGGTAAGTTCTATGGCATCTGCCTTTAAAGGCAAATCTGTAAAACATGGCATTGCAATGACAGGAGAGATGACACTTAGAGGTAAAGTATTGCCTGTTGGAGGAATTAAGGAGAAAATTCTTGCTGCCAAAAGAGCAGGTATAGATACAATAATTCTATCTGCAGAAAACGAGAAAGACATAAAAGATATTAAAGAAGTATATATAGAAGGGCTTACATTCCATTATGTAAAAACAATGGAAGATGTTCTTAAATTTATATTTTAATATGGATGTTAAAATAGAAAAAGAGTGGAAAGAGATTCTTGCTGAAGAATTTGAGAAAAAATATTTTGCCAATCTGGTTTCCCATATAAAGAAAGACATTCAAGAGGGTAAAACAGTATACCCTCCTGGTGGCAAGATATTCAATGCATTTGAACTCACACCATTCAGCAAGGTAAAGGTGGTTATACTTGGCCAGGACCCATACCACGGACCAGGTCAGGCACACGGCCTCTCTTTTTCTGTACCAGATGGAATTACCCCTCCCCCATCCCTTAAAAACATCTACAAAGAGATTGAGACAGACTTGGGGATAAAGATAGAAGGGAAAGGAAATTTGGAGAATTGGGCAAAACAAGGTGTTTTTCTTTTGAATGCAATTTTAACAGTAAGAGCATCTGAGCCAACATCACACAGCAGAATTGGATGGGAAACATTTACCAATGCGGTAATAAAATCCATCTCCGACAACAATAACAAGGTTGTATTTATGCTGTGGGGAAACTTTGCACGAAGCAAGAAAGAGCTTATTGACGCAACAAAGCACTATATCCTTGAAGCGGCACATCCATCCCCATTGGCAAGAGGAGCATTCTTTGGATGCAAACATTTCTCTAAATGCAACCAGATATTGAAAGAGAACGGACAAGAACCTATTGATTGGAAATTATAATAATATGAAAAGAATTTTAAGCTTAATAACAGCATTAGCTTTAGCTTTGACATTTAGCATGTGTACATCAGGCACAGAACAGATTCCAGGCAAAAGTTACTGGAAAGTAACCAAAATGTATTATAACAATACAGAAGTTGCATTACCGGCAGAACAAACATCTGAAATGTTCTTTATTAACAATATGGACATATCCGGTTTATGCGGCTGCAACAATTTCTTTGCAAGCTACTGGGCAGTTCCAGAAAAAGGAAGCATTAACATTGAGCCTAAGATGAGGACAAGAAAAATGTGTCCTGATATGAACTATGAAGAGAACTTTATAGAAAACCTTTCCAAAGCTGCAAGATACAAACTTAAAGGAGAAAAAATGGCTATTAAGGACAAGGATAACAATACCCTATTTGAGCTTAAAAGGACAGAAATAAACAGAGATCAATTCTAATAAAGATAGCATCATTGCGGCATTGGCTCCCGAAAAGGGAGGGCACCAGCTCTGCTGGGAGGACCGCAATGATGCTATCTGAACTTCTATACCAACGTATATATTATTTATTATATAGTCTTTGGCTCAGATGCCTGATCTATAAGATACATTATAGATTTGAATGTAACACCACTGTGCTTAGACAAACCAATCTCACATGTCCTACTTGTTGCATACCCCTCTGTACAAGGCTCAACCTTAGTACCATCAACAAGATTACCATTAACCTGATCCTTTATCATTCGTAAACCATGAGCATTAAGCTCCGGCTTAAAGAATCCATGGTCACCAGCAAATCCACAACAATTGCTGTCCAATACAACAACCTGTTTTGCACATAATCTTGCCAAATCAAACAACATATTGTCTACACCAAGCTTTTTGGCAGAACAAACTGCAAATACAGCCACCTTTTTATCAAGCTTGGTTATATTAAGTTTGTCAACCACAAATTTTGTAATGAACTCAGCCGGCTCATAAAGTTTAAGCTTGTCATCCATATTTGTATGCATTGTATACAAACAAGGACTCATATCGCATAATATTGGATATTTTCCACCCTCCGAAGCCTTATACAACTCATTGAACAAATCATCGTTTGCCTTTTGTGCAGCCTCTACATACCCTTTGCTAGAGAATGCCATACCACAACAAAGTTTGTTCAAATTATTTGGATAAATAATCTCATATCCAGCCTTTGTAAGCAATTTCTCTGTAAGTCTTGTTATATCCAACTCAGTTGAATAAGATTTTGTAACACCCATTGTTCTTGTAATACATGATGGGAAGTATACAACTTTACCGGCAGGGGCAACATTGCCCATAGGTTTTACATTTGTATAGTTGATTTTCTTTGTTGCCTTTGGATAATACTCACACCACATTGGTATAGTACCACAAGAGATGAATCTGGCAACACTTGCCAATGCTCCAAATGTCTTCTTTCCAAACAACAATCTTGCTCCGTATGCAAGATTAAGAGATGTCCTTAGTGCACCTGTAATCTTGTCAATCTTGCCTGCTACAACAACCGCCTCATGTTTTGCATACCCGGAGTGACCTTGATATTTCAACTCTTTTACAAGTTTACCAGTATCAACTTTTACAGGACATTTGACACCACACAAACTATCTGTAGCACACGATTCTATTCCCCAGTACTCATAATGCTTGTGCATCTCTGCCGCAATATGAGGGGTCTCTTTTGTCATCTTAAGGCGCTCCATCTCTCTATAAGATGCAATTCTTTGTCGGGGAGAAAGAGTAAGACCCTCTGCAGTACAGGTTCCTTCGCAGAATCCACACTCCATACATTTGTTTATGCTCTCCTTAATGTCCGGACAAGGTTTGAGATTCTTAATGTGAATATGCTTGTCATTATTAAGAATAACTCCAGGATTAAGGATTCCTTTAGGGTCAAACAACTCCTTTACCTCTTTCATAAGGTTGTATGCCTGCTCACCCCACTCAAGCTCAACATAAGGGGCCATATTTCTGCCTGTACCATGTTCAGCCTTAAGAGAACCATTATATTTGTTTACAACAAGG
>JAFYMJ010000006.1 GCA_017556665.1 Bacteroidales bacterium | reverse complement strand
TAGGTTTTAAGGGAGCTGGCAATGTCATTCACTTTTAGGGCCTCTTCTACATCTATTCCAATCCCTTTAAGGGTTTTTATCATTGCCTCTTCCTGCTTCTGTAGTGATACCTTGCCTTTGTTGTCCTGTTCATTTATTGTAATGGAAATCAGAATTTCGTCGGGAGTAATATTCCTCTCTACTCTGGTAAATACCTCTACTTCTCTGGATTTTGTCTCTTGCGCACTAAGTGTTCCTATTGCTGCAAATATAATTGCTGCACAGATAATTAGTTTTTTCATCTCGTTCAATTTAATTGTTTTATGTGTATATATTCATATATTGTGCCAAAGTTTTTTTAAACTTTTATGCTGTTTTGCAGTCTAATATATTATCTTTGAATCTTTAATAAACAAGATATTATGAAAAAATTATTTCTACTGTTAAGTTTTATCTGTGTATGTTCACTTTCTTTTGCACAGATAAATCCGCAAGCTCCAATGGAGTTGGACAAAGCGGTTAAAATGGGTAAGTTGGAGAACGGCCTTACTTATTATATAAGACATAACCAAAAACCGGCACAAAGAGCGGATTTCTATATTGTAACAAATGTGGGTGCAGTACAGGAGACTCCAGATCAGGATGGTTTAGCTCACTTTTTGGAGCACATGTGTCTTAATGGTTCAAAGCATTTCCCAGGCAAAGGAATTATCTCTTATATGGAGAGCATAGGATGTGCCTTTGGTGCTAACATTAACGCAAGTACAGGCTTTGAGCAAACAATGTATATGCTTAATAATGTTCCTGTTACAAGAGAAGGTATTGTAGATTCATCTTTACTTATCCTTTTTGACTATTCTGCGTTTGTAACATTGGATCCTAAAGAGATTGATGCAGAAAGAGGTGTAATCCTGGAGGAGAAGAGAACAAGAGATAACCATTCATGGAGACAGATGTTGGCTTTAAGAAAGGCTTTGTTCCAAGGATCAAAGATGGAGAATACTTCAATTATTGGTTCAGAGGAGAATCTTAAAAACTTTAAGCCAGAGTCTTTGGTTAACTTCTACAAAACATGGTACAGACCTGATATGCAGGCTATTATTGTCGTAGGTGACATTGATGTAGATAAGGTAGAGCAAAAGATTAAGGATTTGTTTGGTCAGTTGCCAAAAGCAGAGAATCCAAAACAAAAAGAGCCTATAGTGGTTCCTGGTAATGCTACCCCAATTGTAAGCATCTTCACCGACAAAGAGTTGACAACTTCTGGAGTTCAAATATATTTCAAGAGCCCTGCTATCCCTGCACAATATAAAGGTACAGGCATGGCATTTATGAATGAGCTTGTAGAGGATCTTATTGGAGATATCATTAACGAGCGTTTAAGTGACATATCAAGACAACCAGATGCTCCATTTATGTATGCATCTGCAGGTTATGGTGATTTAAGTTATGATTTGCGTGCATTTACCGGTAGTGTTGCATCTAAGGATGGAGAGACACTAAAAGCATTCAACGCTTTGATGGTAGAGTTGGAGAGAGTAAAGAAATATGGCTTTACAGATGATGAAATTCAAAGAGCCAAGACAAATATGCTTAAAGGATTTGAAAGAGCTATGCAGAATGCTGCAAGCAGACAATCTCCTGCATTGGTTTATCCTTTAATTTCTCACTTTACAGAGGGTGAGCCATATTTGGATCCTGCATACAGATATGAGCAAGCACAAATGTATCTTAGCATGATTCCTTCTCAAATGCTAAGTATGGCTGCAACCCAACTGTATGGAGACAAAGATATTGTAATTGTACATATCTCTCCAGAGAAAGAGGGTTTGGTAACACCAACCAAAGAGCAGATACTTGAGACTTTGGCAAATGTAAAGAAACAGGAGATTAAACCTATGGAGTCTGCTGTATCTAATGAGCCATTGATGGATCCTTCTGTATTGAAAGGCTCTCCTGTAGCAACAACAAAGAGTGGTGAGTTTGGTACAACTGTATGGGTGCTTGATAATGGAATGGAGATTTACGTAAAACCTACTGATTATAAGAAAGATGAGGTTTTGATTAAAACAGTTGCACTTGGCGGTAAATCAATATTGCCTACAGAGGTATTGCCATCGGTTGAGAATAATTCATTCTCCATTTACCAGTCAAATGCAGGTTTAGGTAAGTTCTCTGAGTCCCAATTGGAGAAAATGCTTACAGGAAAATCTGTTTCTGCCTCGCCATATATTGGTAATCTGGAGCATGGTGTGAGTGCTTCTTCATCACCTAACGATTTGGAGACAGTATTCCAACTTATATATATGTATTACACCCAACCTCGTTTTGAGGCTAAAGATTATGAGGTTGGTTTGAAACAGTTGCAGGCGGTTCTTCCAAATATGATGACAAATCCAGACTTCATCTACCAAATTGAGCTTCAAAAGGCTGTATATGGAGATTCTCCAAGAAGACCTTCTGTTTCGCTTGAGTGGCTTGGCCAACTTAACATTGAGTCCATTAAGAAGGCATATACAATGTTAATGGCAGACAATGCGGCATTAAAGGTGTATATTACCGGAAATGTAAATATGGAAACATTAAAACCATTGGTTGAGAAATATATTGGTTCGCTTCCTATCCTAACCAAGAAAGGTACAGCTTGGGAAGATGAGAATATATCAAAACCAAAAGGAAAGGTTGACAAGGAGTTGAAAGTTAAGATGCAGACACCAAAAACAACTGTGGGTATCATATATACAGGAACAATGGCAAAGACCATGGAGAACAACATTAAGATGAGCTTGCTTAACGGTGTTATGGACCAGCTGTATACAAAAACTATCAGAGAAGACGAAGGTGGTACATACGGTGTTGGTGTAATGGGTGCTGTAACTGGTGAGCCAAAAGAGGAGTTTATGTTGCTAATTAACTTTGATACAGATGTTACAAAGGCAGCAAAACTAATTTCTCTTGCTAAGGAAGGTTTAAAAGGAATTGCTCAGAATGGTCCAAATGCAGAGTATCTTGCAAAAACAAAAGAGAACCTTATTAAAGGATTCCCAGAAAAACAGATAAACAACAGTTACTGGCATAGTCTGATTTATAACTATTATTCATACAACAGAGACAATCATACAAATTACATAGAGACTGTTAACAAAGTTGCAACAGTTGAATCTATCCAAAAATTTGCACAAGAGATTCTTTCTCAAGGAAATGAATTGAATCTGATAATGAATCCAGCTCAGTAGTAGATTCATACATAATCACAATAAAAGAGGTCGGACCAATTGATCCGACCTCATCTGTTTTTGCAAATACCAAATCGTATAGGAACAGGCAAGGTCTGAAAAATATCCTTTAGGGGCGTAGGCAATCATTGCAGATGAGCCATAAAATTTCCGTGTGTTTGAACAAATGCCTCTTGGTAGACAATCTGGGGCATTTGTGAGTTAGGGAATTATGGCTCAGATGAGATAGATTGCTAGCCATACCTAAGGCCATTTTTCAGACCTTGTCTGTGGATGTGAAGTTGGGTATATGAACGCAGAAGAGAGTGACCTGTTGGGTCACCCTCTATCATCTGTTTTTGCAAATACCAAATCGTACTTAAGCAGCAAAGCCATTATACAATCATACCTGCATATTCGCCTAAGAATTTGCCGTGGTCAAGAGTGTGTACTCCATTTACAATCACGTGCTCGATTCCTGGTGAGAACTGGTGAGGTTGTTGGTATGTGGCAGCATCAATTATTGTATCTGGGTTAAAGATTGTGATGTCTGCTGCATAGTTAGGAAGAAGCAAACCTCTGTCTTTTAATCCAATTCTTGATGCAGGAAGTGCTGTACATTTGTGAACTGCTGTTGCAAGGTCACAAATCTTGTCTTCTCTGACATATTTGCCAAAGAATCTTGGGAATGTACCATATGATCTTGGATGTGGAATCTCTGTGCTTAATGGACCCTCTGGAGAGTAAACGCTACCGTCAGAAGCAGGCATTCCAAGAGGATGAGCAAGGAACATCTGTACGTTCTCCTCTTTCATAGCAAATCCAACCATTTGAAGGTGGTATTCAGAAAGAAGAATTTGTCTGATCATAGGCCATGGCTCCAATCCTGTAATTTTACAGCACTCTTCTATGTTCTTACCAGAGAACATTGCGTTTTCTGGTTTGTCACATGCTGCAATAAGTACATTCTGTGGTCCACCAAGTCTCTTTAGGCGGCTGTCTGCATATTCTCCAATTTTCTTTGATGTAACAGGATTTTTAAGTCTTGCCAATACCTCGGCATCTGAGCCTTGTCTCATGTCAAGTGGTACAAAGCAGTTCATTCCTGTAGAGAATGCAATGTAAGGATATCTGTCAAATGCAACATCTATACCCTCTGCTCTTGCCTCCTCAATAATCTTTAACATGTTAGGACCTTTGTGCCAGTTTGCAGCATTTTGTGCTTTCAAGTGTGAAATCTGAAGTCTTACACCAGATTTTCTTGCCAAATCAATAGCCTCTGCAATAGACTCTTCTACTCTGTCATCCTCATTTCTCATATGGATTGCAAATAATCCATTGTGTTTTGCTACAACCTTCAATAATTCTACAATCTCATCGTCTGTTGCATAAGAACCAGGAGCATACTCAAGACCGCAAGATAGACCAAGGCTACCCATTGCCATCTCTTTGTCAAGTATCTCCATCATCTTTTTCATCTGTTCAGGGGTAGCGGCAACAGCATTGTCACCAACTACAGCAGATCTCAATTGTCCCTGTCCAGTATATGTTTTGTAGTTTATACCAATCTTCTTGGCTTTAAGTGCATCGTAGAACCCGTCCAAATCTTGCCAGAATGGGTATCCCAATCTTTGAGTACCTTGTTTTGATGCAAAGTATTCATCTGAATAAGGGAATGGTGAATCACCGCAGTTTCCACCAATATCTGTTGTAACACCCTGGTATAATTTACTTCCACCTTCTGGAGCAATTAACAGGTTGGTATCTGTATGGGAGTGAATGTCAATCCATCCTGGTGAAACAGCCATACCGTTGGCATCAATTACTTTGCAGTGCTCTGCAAGATTTTTAAGATTTCCAAGATTTCCAACCTCTACAATCTTGCCATTCTTTATACCCACCATTGCATCTTTTAAAGGTGCTTTTCCATCACCACAATAAACTATACCATTGGCAATAATTGTGTCAAAATGCTCTTTTGTTGTGCACGAAGTCAGAAAAGAGCCAACAGCCGAGGAACTGAATAGGGCAACGCCGGCAGCTCCAGCCGCGCAGGTGGCACTTTTTAAGAATCCTCTTCTAGAAATTCTATTGTCGTTAGTTTCCATATGTATATGTGTTTTGTGTATTTCTAAAGTATTACTCTGCTAATTTAACACCTTTTGTTGAATAAACCTTCATTTTATCTTGATCTCCATATACTAAAATTGCATCAAAATGGGGGTTTTTCTCCAAAAAGCTTTTAGCCTCTTCAAATCCAATTACCATAAGATATGTTGCATATGCATCTGCAATGGTGGAATTTGCAGCTATTACAGTTGCACTCAGTAAATTATGTTTTACAGGATAACCTGTTGCAGGATCTATGGTATGGGAGCGTTTGATTCCATCCTCTATATAAAACTTGCGGTAGTTGCCGCTTGTAACCAGTCCTTGGTTTGTAAGTTCAATAATTGCGGCCAGGCTCTCTCCT
>JAFYMJ010000111.1 GCA_017556665.1 Bacteroidales bacterium | reverse complement strand
GCTTATAATAAATTAAAAGAAAGGGGAATTATTCCTTATGTATAGTATAGATGATATAAAAGTAGAGTTATTAAATCCAGAAGAAGTTAAAAACTTTATAAAAAATCATGGTATTTTTGCATGCGAATGTTATCAAACACCTGAAAAATTCGCTGAAAGAGTTGGTATGTCTTGTTTAGTAGAAGGACATACATCTGGCTCAAGAGCAGATATGTTTAAGTTTAGAATACATTGTCCTAGATATTGTGCAGACCAAGTTATGAGACATAGCGTAGGAACAGCTATAAACTGTCAATCTCAAAGATATGTTGATATGGATAATAACTTTAGTATATTTGTACCTGAAGACGTTTGGAATGATAATGTGCTAAGACAAGAATATCGAGCATATGAAAATGAATGCAGAGATAGATATAGATTTGCAAAATAAAAAAATCACAATAGCAAAAAGCGGTGAGTTTGAGCATTTCCCTATTGGAGAATATAAACAACATTGCATTTTAAATAACCAGAGGGACATTGACTTTTTGGTATCTACAAAAAATAAAATTGAGTTTTTTGAGAAAAACAGAATTTGATTATGAATAAAAATATAGCTGTATTGCCAGGTGACGGTATTGGTCCCGAGATTATTGAACAGGCTGTAAAAGTACTTGATGCCGTTGCAAAAAAATACAATCATACATTTACATACAATTATGCCCTTGTGGGTGGATGTGCAATAGATGAGTGCGGCGACCCCTATCCAGAGCAGACTCACTCCATCTGCTGCAATGCAGATGCTGTCTTGTTTGGTTCTATCGGGGACCCTAAATATGATAACAATCCAACTGCAAAGGTACGCCCCGAGCAAGGTTTGCTAAAAATGAGAAAAAGTCTTGGCCTTTATGCCAATTTGCGCCCAATTGAGCCATTTGACGCATTGCTTGACAAGTCTCCTCTTAAGGAAGAGAGAATTAAAGGGGCCAATCTGGTTATTGTAAGGGAGCTTACCGGAGGCCTGTATTTTGGCGAGCCAAGAGGAAGAAGCGAGAATGGGGAGGTTGCTTTTGACACCTGTGTATACAGCAAGAAAGAGATTGAACGGATTGCCAGAAAAGCGTTTGAACTTGCTATTATAAGAAAGGGGCACGTTACATTGGTTGACAAAGCTAATGTACTTGCTACAAGCAGACTTTGGAGAGAAACTGTAACTGATTTATATAACAGGGAATATAAAGATAAAATTTGCAAAGCAACTGGGGAGACTATAAAGCTGGATTATATGTTTGTAGACAATGCTGCTATGCAGCTTGTAACAGCCCCAACATTCTTTGATGTTGTACTTACAGAGAATCTTTTTGGAGATATTCTAAGTGACCAGGCAAGTGTTATAACAGGCTCCATAGGATTGCTTCCGTCTGCATCCATTGGTGATAAAGTTGCACTGTATGAACCTATTCATGGCTCATTCCCTCAAGCAAAGGGGAAAAACATTGCCAATCCAATTGCAACAATTTTGTCTGCCGCAATGCTCCTTGAAACATCCTTTGGTTTAACAGAGGAGGCTAACGCCATAAGAAAAGCTTGTATAAAAGCCGTAGAGAATAAAAAATATACCCCAGATCTTGCTAATCCGGGGCAATCTTGCTTAACCACACAACAGGTAGGTGATTATATAGCTGGTATAGTCTAATATACCAGCTCAAATTCATCTACATACAGAACGCTGCTTGTACTGCCTGTAAAATAATCGCCATAACGGCTGGATGCAGCTATAAGCACTATGTATTTAGGTATTCTGTCTGTGTATTTATAATTGAAGTCCATGTTGAACTCTCTGTAGCCATTTGTGTTTTCTGCACATTTAAGCTGGCAGTATGCTATAATGTTCTTGTCGTTGAAGTCAATCAGTTTTCCTGTTGTTGTATTAACCTCAAACGGCTCATCCCAATCTGCAAGCACAGCATAAATCTGGCAAGTATCTATTTGTCCTTTCAACTCTTTATATGGTTCTTTAGACTTATCAATTATACCTGGAGTGTAATTATAGTACCCTTTAAATCCTTTAGGTCTGCTTGTAAATGGGATACCAAAAGAGAGCTTT
>JAFYMJ010000110.1 GCA_017556665.1 Bacteroidales bacterium | reverse complement strand
CAGCAGTCTCTGATTGTCCAACACCAACAGTCTCAATAAATACAACATCATATCCTGCAGCCTCACATAGAAGCACTGTTTCACGTGTTTTTCTTGCAACACCACCCAGTGAACCTGCACTTGGACTAGGTCTGATAAAAGCGTTGGGATCATTACAAAGTGTCTCCATTCTTGTTTTGTCTCCAAGAATACTTCCCTTTGTCTTCTCGCTGCTTGGGTCAATGGCCAAAACAGCCAGCTTATGTCCTTTAGATGTTACCAAACCGCCAAAAGCCTCAATAAAAGTACTTTTACCGGCACCAGGGACACCAGTAATACCAATTCTCATTGTCTCAATTTTGTTAAGAGTACAGTACTCCTGACATTTGGCAATAATCTGTTGGGCAATTTCTCTGTGTGCAGGCAATGAACTTTCAACCAATGTAATGGCTTGGCTTAAGATAGTTCTGTTGCCAGAGGTAATACCCTCCATATACTCTTCCACAGAAAGAGTCCTTGGTTTTTTCTTAAAGAAGTTCTTTATATAAGGATTAATGATAGGGGGTTGTTCAACGCCTTCATTAACAACTAATGCAGTATCTGGATTTTCATGTTCTTTTGGAGGCCATTCTCCTGTAGTTGCACTCATAATATCTATTTTGTTATTTTATATTTCCTGTAATGAATAAATTTATCAAAGGTCTTGTAGGAGAATTTGTTACCATTGTTATGGTATAAACAGGATTCTCCTTTTTATTGGTATTCTTTACTTTAGCCTTAATTGTAAAATTGCTTGATGCCTTAACGCTTTCAGGAGCAACTATCTCCAAAGCATTCCTGTCATCATATATTCTGTAAATCTTTAAAGTGGAATACCCTCTGTTTGTAAGTTCAAATGTTGCAGTAACCTCTTCTCCAGCATTTATTTCACCAAAATTGTATGATGAACTTTTTGCTATTACCATAGGAGCCTTGTTTTTTTCTTCTTTGGTAAGTTTGCTAAAGTTGTCTACAATCATGCAGTTGACAGATATTTTTGTCTTTGCAGGCACTCTATTGCATTTGACTGTAGCAGAGTAATCTGTATTTCCCCAATTTACAGCCTCTGCAGTATTCACTTTATAATACACATCAGCTACCTGGTTTGCAGGAATTGTCTTGTTCTCCATTGTTAATGCAAGTCCCGGACTAAGGTTGGAGAATTCTACAGTTACATTTTTGGTAGAGATGTTAGCTATGGTAAATACCCCCTCCTTAGAGTTTCCCTGAGTAATCTGTCCCCCCTTTATAATGTTGTTCTTTACACCCAAAGGTCCAATTGCAACAGGAAACATCTCCTTTAAAGATTTCTCTTTCTCATATGCCAACCCTTTTATCCTTAATACAACAGGTTTTTTGCTTCCCGACGAATATACGGTAAGGGCTTTGTCAAATGGGTAAGGTCCCTGATCATTAAGATAAGTAACCTCAATCTTGCCACTCTCGTTTGGCATAATTGGTTTTTTTGGCCACACCGGAGTAGTACATCCGCATGATGAGACAACATTATAGATTACAATAGGTTTGTCACTTATGTTCTTAAATGTAAAGGAGCAATGCTTTTCCCCTTCATTAACAGAAACTTTACCAAAATTGTGTACTAACTTGTCAAACTCAATGGCGTTGTTTTCCTGTGATTGGGCATAAATTTTACCCAAGCTCAAAACCATCATACAAGCTATGCAGATATGTATTTTTAGTCTATTCATTTTCATAATAGGAACATTTTACAAATATAACGCATTTGTTATTGTATAACAAGGTAAAAACTTTAATTTTGTGCTAACAATTAATGTTCCAAATATGAAAAAGTTATTTAATTTATTATTGTTGGCGTCATTGGTAATGATTGCTGCAGGGTGTGGGAGCAAATACAAATATGAGACTGTTCCCGGGGATATGCTTAACGCAAAAATATACACTTTAAGCAATGGCTTAAAAGTATATATGACAGTTAACCCAGATGCTCCAAGAATGCAAACATATATTGCAGTTAAGGTAGGAGCAAAAAATGACCCAAGTGAAACTACAGGTCTTGCTCACTATTTTGAGCACTTGATGTTTAAAGGTTCACAAAAATTTGGTACAAGCAACTATGAGGCAGAGAAACCTCTATTGGATCAGATTCAGGCACAATTTGAGTCATACAGACTTTTGACAGATCCAAAAGAGAGAGAGGCTGCTTACCATATTATAGACAGCTTGTCATACGAGGCTTCAAAATACTCAATTCCTAACGAGTATGATAAACTTATGTCTGCAATTGGTGCACAAGGTACAAACGCATACACCTCTTATGACCAGACAGTATATGTAGAGGATATACCAAGCAACCAGGTTGAGACATGGGCAAAAATTCAGGCAGACCGCTTTGAGAACAACGTAATCAGAGGATTCCACACAGAGTTGGAGACTGTTTATGAGGAGAAGAACATGTCACTTACACAAGACAGCAGAAGAGTTCTTGAGACAATGTTGGCAGCTTTGTTCCCAAGCCATCCTTATGGACAACAATCTGTATTGGGTACACAAGAGCATCTTAAAAATCCTTCAATTACAAACATTAAGAACTACCACGACCAATGGTATGTTCCAAACAATATTGCCATTTGTGTTTCAGGTGATTTTAATCCCGATGAATTTGTAGCAATTATTGAGAAATATTTTGGTGAGTGGAAACCTAATGAGAACCTTCCAAAATTGGAGTTCCCTCAGGAGAAACCAATTGAATCTCCAGTATCAATAGAGGTTGTAGGCCAAGAGGCTCCATTCATGTATATGGCTTGGAGATTGCCTGCAGCCAACTCAAAGGATATGCCAGCTTTAGAGGTTTTATCCAGTATACTTAACAATGGTAAAACTGGTTTGATGGATGTTAACATTAAGCAGGCTCAAAAAGTTTTAGGAGCAGGTGGAGGAGTTATGACATTTGCTGACCACTCTTGTTTCCTTCTAACCGGTAGACCTAAAAAATCGCAATCATTAGAGGAGGTTAAAGATCTTTTGTTGGAGCAAATAGCCAAACTTAAAAACGGCGAGTTTGACGAGTCTATTATTGCCAATGCAATAAACAACTACAAGAGAGATCAAATGAGAATGATGGAGAGCAACTCTTCAAGAGCCGACATGTTTGTAACATCATTCATCTACAACATTCCTTGGAAAGATATGGTTTCTCAATTGGACGACATGTCTAAAGTTACTAAAGAGGAAGTTGTTGCCATAGCAAACAAATATTTGACAGATGGATATGTTGTAGTCAGCAAGACTCAAGGTAAAGCTCCTGAGACAGCTGCTATCAGCAAACCAAAAATTACCCCTATCCTTACAAATAGAGACAAACAAAGTGATTTCTTGACACAAATTCAGGCAGAGGCTGCTGCTGCAAAACCAATTGAGCCTGTATATGTAGACTTTGATAAAGATATGAGCAAAGCAACTGCAAAATCTGATATTGAGGTTCTATACAAGAAAAATGATAAGAATACTCTATTCAGCCTTTCATTCAATATTGAGTTTGGAAGAAACCATAACAAGAATTTGGGTATTGCTACAAACTATTTTGATTACTTGGGTACAGCTGAAAAAACTGCAGATCAGATAAATGCTGAGTTATATGCTTTGGCTTGCGACGCAAGCGTATCATGCAGCAATGACAAAATGTACATATATGTATCTGGTCTAAGTGAAAATATGGAGGCAGCTCTTGCAATTATTGAGGATAAGATTGCAAATGTTAAGGGTGACGATGCAATTTTAGCCAACTACAAGGCAGATTTGTTCAGAAGCAGAGAGAATGCCAAAACAAACCAACGAGATTGTTACTCTATGTTGACTTCATATGTACAATATGGTAAGAACAACCCTTCAAACAACCAGTTGTCAAACAAAGAGATTCAAGCTTTAACTTCTGATGAGTTGTTGCAAGGACTTAAAGATGCAGTGAACTATGAGCAAAAAGTTATTTACTATGGTCCAATGGAGATTAATCAAGTTGTTGATGTTGTAAACAGACTTCATAATGTTCCAGAGAAACTTGGTAAAGTAGAGAAAGTAAAATACCAATATCAAGAGGTTAAAGAGCCTAAGATTGTTATTGCTCCATACAATGCAAAACAAATCTATATGATTTCATACTCAAATACAGGTGAGAAATATGACCCTGCAAAAACTGCAATTGTAAATATGTACAATGAGTATTTTGGTGGCGGTATGAACTCAATCGTATTCCAGGAGATGAGAGAGGCCAGAGGTTTGGCATACTCTGCAAGTGCAAGATATTCTTCACCTAGAGAGGCTAATGATCCATACTTCTTTACAACATTCATTGCAACACAAAATGACAAGATGATGGATGCTATTGGAGCATTTGATGAGATTATCAATAATATTCCACAGTCAGAGGGTGCATTCAATATTGCAAAAGAGAATATTCTTGCAGGTATAAGAACAGCCAGATACAAAGGCTCAAGAGTTATCAGCTACTATTTGCAACTTAAAGAATTGGGTTTGGATAAAGATCCAAGAAAAGAAATCTTTGAGGCTACTCAACAATTTACTTTACAAGATGTTATTAAATTCCAACAAGAGGTTATCAAAGACAGATCTTATGTAATTGGAATTTTAGGTTCAGAGAAAGATTTGGATATGAAAGCTCTTAACCCAGAGAAATATGGTAAAGTAGAGAGAGTATCTCTAGAAGATATTTTTGGATACTAACAACCTTGTTATTATATTTGCAAAGGTTTTGAACCATTAATTATAATTAATAATACAAACAACTTAAACAAATTTAGTCATGGCTTACAAAATTACAGAGGATTGCGCAGCTTGCGGTACTTGCGCTGGTGAGTGTCCTATGGGTGCTATTTCAGCAGGTGATATTTACAAAATTGATCCTAACGTATGTACTGATTGTGGTACTTGCGCTGATGCATGTCCAGTAGGTGCTATCGTTCAAGGTTAATTCTTGCACAGATGCGAAAAAATAGAAGGGTGTCCATAGGGCACCCTTCTTGTTTTATAGAAATTCAGCTACTGTTTTACAGCTCTTATGATATGTCTTTTGCCTGGTGGACCTTGCAGTCTTTCCAATTTGAATCCAGCATCCCTAAGTGCTTGTTTCACTATCCCTTTACTGCAGTATGTCAGTAGAACAGAGCCGGTGTTTATCCCACAATAAATCCTTTTGAATATCTCCACATCCCAAAGTTGAGGTTGTGTGGCAGGAGAGAAAGTATCGTAGTAGATAACCGATTTGCAATTGGGAAATTTGTTGTTGGAGAAATAATCACTTTCCACTTGCGTAATGTCTCCATTGTGTTTGGTAAGGAAAAATCCCTTGGTAATCTCAACTTCACTCTCCCATGCACAGCTGTGTATCCTGTGCCACCACTCCTTAATGGTTTGCAGCTCAAATGGGCAATCAATGGATTGGTTGTATATATGTTCTGGAAAATTTAAAGAAAGGGCCTCCATTGGCTCAATGGGGTATTTCTCTATCCCATTAAAATGTATGGTGGGAGCATCTTCTCCTCTATGTAACTTCTGCTGTTGCCATATAAGGGTTGTAAGGCAGTTGAGTGCTGTCCCCAAACCAATATCATAAATGTTCAGATATTTGTCGGCCGACAAATATTCAACTCCACACCTAATGTAGATATGTACAGACTCGTTATATGCTCCGTTATTGGAGTGGTAGCATTCATCAAAGTCCTCTAACTTAAGGGTATGGGAACCATCTGCCGATTTTATTATATGGTGTTTCAAGTTATGTTTGTGTTTAAAATATATGGGAGTGCAAATGTAGGTAATTACTGTAAATTGTGTATATTTGTAGGTTAATAATTATTAAAATGCATGATTATTGCATTTTAGTGTGTAACGGTTTTAAACAATAGATAACAATAATTTAATAAATATACATAATGGGTTCATTTTCAGGGATTCTAAAAAAACTTTTTGGATCAAAGTCGGATAGGGATTTAAAACAGATCAGGCCAATTTTGGATAAGACATTGGCAGAGTATGAAAAGATTGACAAATTGTCAGATGACCAATTAAGAGAATATTCACAAAACCTAAAGAAAATTATTGCAGATGCCATATCTGTAAATGAGGCTAAAAAGAAGGAACTTAGAGGTCAGCTAGAGGATTTGACTCTTGCTCCAGAAAAGAAAGAGAGTATTGCAACAGAGGTAGACAAGCTTACAAAGAAAATAGATGAGCAGATAGAGGACGTTTTGCTTAAAATACTTCCAGAGGCGTTTGCCATTATGAAATCTACTGCAAGAAGATTTAAGGAGAATGCGCAGATTTCTGTTTTGGCAACAGATATGGACAAGGATCTTAGTACAAGATGTGATTTTGTTACCATAGAGGGTGATAGAGCAATCTGGAAAAACAGCTGGATGGCTGGTGGAAATATGATTACATGGGATATGGTCCACTATGATGTTCAGTTAATTGGTGGTATTGTGCTTCATCAGGGTAAGATTTCAGAGATGGCTACTGGTGAGGGTAAAACTCTTGTTGCAACATTGCCTGTATTCCTTAATGCGTTGGCAGGTAAAGGTGTTCACGTGGTAACTGTAAATGATTACCTTTCAAAACGTGACTCCGAGTGGATGGGGCCTCTTTATCAGTTCCATGGTTTAAAGGTAGATTGTATAGACAAGCATCAGCCTAACTCTGAGGCAAGAAAGAATGCATACAGGGCTGACATTACCTTTGGTACAAACAATGAGTTTGGTTTTGACTATTTGAGGGACAATATGGCTATAAGCTCAGATGATCTTGTACAAAAGAAACATCATTATGCAATTGTTGACGAGGTTGACTCTGTCCTTATTGATGATGCCAGAACTCTACTTATCATTTCAGGTCCTGTTCCAAAGGGTGAAGACCAACAGTTTGCTGAGTATAAGCCATTCATTGAAAGATTGTATACCCAACAAAGAAGTGCTGTTACCCAACTTTTGAATGAGGCCAAGAAACTTATTGCAGCAGGAGACAAAGAGGAGGGTGGCAAGAAATTGCTTAGAGCATACAAAGGTTTGCCTAAATATAATCCTCTAATCAAGTATTTGAGTGAGCCAGGTATCAAGCAAATACTAATGAATACAGAGAACTTCTATATGCAGGACAACAACAAGCATATGCATGTAATTACAGATGAGTTGTTGTTCATTATAGATGAGAAGCAAAGATCGGTTGAGCTTACAGATAGAGGAAATGATGTTATTGCCGGCTTTACAAGCGATGAGAAGTTCTTTGTCCTTCCAGATGTGGGCTCTGAGATTTCTGAACTTGAGAAATCAGGATTGTCGGCTGAGGAAAAACGTGCCAAAAAGGATGCATTACTTGCAGATTATGCCCTTAAAGCAGAGAGAGTACATACAGTGAATCAGTTGCTTAAAGCATACACAATGTTCGAGAAAGATGTTGAGTATGTTGTTATGGACAACAAGATTAAGATTGTAGATGAGCAAACAGGCCGTATACTTGACGGTAGAAGATACTCAGACGGTTTGCATCAGGCAATTGAGGCTAAGGAGAATGTAAAGGTAGAGGCTGCTACACAAACTTTTGCAACCATTACTTTGCAGAACTACTTTAGAATGTATCACAAACTTGCCGGTATGACAGGTACTGCAGAGACAGAGGCTGGCGAGTTCTGGTCAAT
>JAFYMJ010000109.1 GCA_017556665.1 Bacteroidales bacterium | reverse complement strand
GAAACGTTGGGAGGGTCCGGAGTGAGCGAAGCGAACGGAGTCCTCCGCAATCACTACTATTCTCCCGGTGTAACCATATATATAGAAAAGAGACTGACTAATCAGTCATATTGACTTTTTAGTCAGCCTCATTTTATTTAGTATTTGCTTACAAGATTTCTGTCTCCATAACCATTGTCTACTCTGGCTACTGCAGGCCAGAATTTGTTGTCTCTAATCCAGTCTAATGGATATGCTGCAACTGTACGGCTGTATGGGTGATTCCACTCATCTGAACAAACCTCTTCTGCGGTATGAGGGGCATTGCATACAGGATTGTCTTTTGCATCCCACTCACCTGCTTTAATCTTTTCACACTCAGTCTTGATTTGTTTCATAGCCTCAATGAATCTGTCCATTTCCTCTTTAGGCTCAGACTCTGTAGGTTCAACCATTAGAGTTTCGTGAACTGGGAATGAAAGAGTTGGAGCATGGAAACCATAATCCATCAATCGTTTTGCAATGTCTGTTGCATCTATTCCATATTCAGCTTTAAAGTGTTGGCAATCAATAATGCACTCATGAGCTACTCGTCCTGTTGCTCCAGAATATAGAGTTTTGAATTCAGGCTCAAACTGTTTAGCCATATAGTTGGCATTAAGGATAGCTACTTGAGTTACTTTCTTTAGACCATCTGCTCCTAACAATTTAATGTATGCGTGTGTAATAGGAAGCAGTAGAGGGTTACCATATGCAGCAGCACTAACAGCCTCTACACCCTCTCCTCCACATTTAGGATCAAGAGGATGACCTGGCAAATATGGAGCAAGTGCTTTTGTGCAACAGATAGGACCAACACCAGGACCACCTCCACCATGAGGCATGGCAAATGATTTATGCAAGTTCAAGTGGCAAACATCTGCACCAATAAATCCAGGATTTGTTAATCCAACCTGTGCATTCATATTTGCACCATCCATATAAACCAAACCTCCATTTTGATGGATGATATCACAAATCTCTTTAATTTTTACCTCAAATACACCATGGGTAGATGGGTATGTAATCATTAGTCCACCAAGGTTCTCTTTATTTGCCTGAGCCTTTTCTCTAAGCTCATCAACATTAATGTTACCGTTCTCATCGCATCCCACTAAAACAATCTTAAATCCTGCCATAGCTGCAGATGCAGGGTTTGTTCCATGTGCGGAAGTTGGAATAATCATTATGTTTCTTTCGCTTCCACCATTGGCATCCAAATAACCTTTTATAGTCTTAAGACCTGCATATTCACCTGCTGCTCCAGAGTTTGGTTGCAATGAACAAGCGTCAAATCCTGTAATCACTGCAAGATCATGCTCCAACTCACCAATAAGTTGCATGTAGCCTTCTACCTGGTCTTTTGGTTGTAGAGGGTGGACATTTGTTAGCTCGCTCCAGCTAAGTGGAAGCATTTCCACCGCTGCATTAAGTTTCATAGTACAAGAGCCAAGAGGAATCATTGAGTGTGCAAGTGAGATGTCTTTTCTCTCAAGCTTCTTAATGAATCTCATCATGTCTGTCTCGTTATGGTGAGAGTTGAATACCTCTTCTGGAAGAACAGCACTCTCTCTTGACATAAACTTGCTCTCTGGTACACCACCAGGACAGCAGCTTGGTTGTGCGCTGAACATTGCAAGAATTGTCATTGCCTCTTTGCAGGTTGTTAGCTCGTCAAATGAGATTCTAACTTTGTCGGGAGCAGGATAATAGAAATTGTATCCGTTAGCAAGTGCTACTGTCTTTACTTTTTCTGCGTCAATACCAACTATCTCAATGGTATCAAAGAAGTTTTCTGCAGCAAGTTTGTATCCTTTCTCTTTTAAGAAATGTGCAACGGCATGTGCGTAGTGAGATGTTTTTTGCGCAATTGATTTAATCCCCTCTGGTCCATGATAAACAGCATACATTCCACTCATTGTTGCCATTAGTGCTGTTGCTGTACATACATTTGAGGTAGCCTTTTCTCTCTTTATGTGTTGCTCTCTGGTTTGAAGTGCCAAACGGAATCCTTTATTGCCTAATCTGTCTACAGAAAGACCAATAATTCTACCTGGGATATTTCTCTTATATGCATCTTTAGTTGCCATAAATCCTGCGGTAGGACCACCAAATCCCATTGGAAGACCAAATCTTTGGGTAGATCCAACAGCACAATCAGCTCCCCATGCGGCAGGCTCTTTAAGAACTGCCAATGACAATAAATCGCAATATGCTGTAACTAAACCTCCAGCTGCGTGAACTTTATTGCAGAATTCTGAGTAGTCTCTAACCTCACCGTTTGCAGCCGGATATTGTACCATTGCACCATAACAGTTTTCTGGTAATTGGGTTGTCTGGTAATCTCCTACCAATATTTCAATTCCCAAACCAGCTGCACGTGTCTTTAATACAGAAAGTACTTGTGGAAAAATATTCTGGTCTACAAAGATTACATTTTTACCAGCTTTTACAGCATCTTTTGGTCTAACCTCATACATCATTCTCATAGCCTCTCCTGCAGCTTGTGCATCGTCCAACATAGAACAGTTTGAAAGAGAGAAGCCAGTAAGATTGCTTATCATTGTCTGGAAAATGAAAAGTGCCTCTAATCTGCCTTGGCTAATTTCTGCCTGATAAGGGGTATATGATGTGTACCAGCATGGATTCTCAAAAATGTTTCTTACTATAACTGGCAATACACCTGTTCCGTAACTGCCCATACCAATAAGGCTGCGGAAATTCTTGTTTTTTGCAACAAGCTCTTTAAGGTTTGCAAGATATTGGTTCTCTGATACTGCAGGGGATAAATCCAAATTTTTATCCAATAGAATGTCTGCAGGGACAGTTTGCTTGGTTAAAGCGTCAAGAGACTCAATATTCAAAGTCTCAAGCATAAGATTGATATCCTTGTTAGAAGGACCTATATGTCTGTCTGTAAAAGTGTATGACATAATATATATGATTTTAGTTATTTTTTAGCGTATTATACAAAGATAAGAATTGTTGTGAATAATTGTATTATAAGTGTTTATTTTTAATTGATGAGTGTTGGGGTTATTGCTGGTTTAAACAATTTTTAGTAACTTGCTAAGTGGTAAATGATAAATGTTTAAGGTGGGAAGGATTGGATGAAAGGGAATTTGGATTTGGGGAAAAGAGGAGAGGATGTTGCGCTTGAATATTTGTTGGCAAGGGGGATGGAGTTTGTCTGCAGAAATGCCAGAGCGGGGCACAAGGAGATTGACCTTATTTTTCTTGATGGAAATTTTATAAGGGTAGTAGAGGTTAAATGTAGAATTTATCCGTATATGACATCTCCATTGAGTAATGTGGGGACTCGCAAGCAGAGAAACTTAATAAAGGCAACGCAGAAGCTTCTCTCCAAAGGATGGATAGTTAAAGATGGCAAGAAATTTGATTTAAAAAACAAAGAGGTAACATTTGATGTTATTACCATAGTTTTTAACGGAGATTTTTATAAACTAAATTATATACAGAATGCTTTTACACCTAATTGGTAAAAAGGAGGAATGATGGATAAGAACAAGTATTGTGTAATTATGGCTGGAGGCGTAGGAAGTAGATTCTGGCCTGTAAGCAGAAATTCAAAACCAAAGCAATTTTTAGATATTCTTGGTGTTGGAAAGACATTTATTCAGCAGACATTCAATAGGTTTGCAAAAATAATTCCAGTAGAGAACATATTGGTTGTAACATCTGAGAACTATTATAGCCTAGTAAAGGAACAGTTGCCACAGATGCTTGATGAGAATATTTTGCTTGAGCCTCATAAAAGAAATACAGCACCTTGTATTGCTTATGCTACATACAAACTGCTTAAGAAAAATCCAGATGCGGCAGTTGTTGTTGCCCCTTCCGATCATCTTATTTTAGATGAAGAGGTCTTTCTTTCAACAATAAACCAGGCCTTGGATTATGTAAGTTCAAACAACGATTTGGTAACTATTGGAATTAAGCCAACCAGGCCAGAGACTGGATACGGTTACAGTCAGGCCAATAAGGCAGATGCAAACAATGTTGGCACAATGCTGGCATATAACGTAAAGACTTTTACTGAGAAGCCGAATCTTG
>JAFYMJ010000108.1 GCA_017556665.1 Bacteroidales bacterium | reverse complement strand
CTACCAAGGCAATAAATAGTGCTATAAATCTTTTCATAAAACTGAATTTATTAAATTTTCTGGATGCAAATATATAATTTATTTTTACACTCTCACTCTAAATGATTGTTAATTGATTGTAAATGTGAAAATAAAAAATATATTTACACCTTGTTGTTACATATGGATAACTATAATAAAAAATACGGCCGATTCATTGAACCGGCCGTACATGTTTATTTCTTAAAAGCGTTAAGAATTACTCAGCAATACCAGCAAGGCGTTTGTATGAAGCTAAACGAAGTTTAGCAAACTCCTCTGTTAAGTTAAATAACTCTTGAGCCTCGTTAGGGAATGTCTTAAGTAAAGATGCATATCTAACCTCGCCTTTAATGAAGTCTTGGAATTTAGTCCAATCTGGCTCTTTGCTATCTAGTGTGAACGGATTCTTACCTTGCTCAGCAAGCTCTGGGTTGAATCTGTATAGATGCCAGTAACCGCACTCTACTGCACTCTTCTCCTCTCTTTGGCTCTTACCCATACCAGCTTTTAAGCCGTGGTTAATACAAGGAGCGTATGCAATAATTAGAGATGGACCATTGTATGCCTCAGCCTCTTTAATAGCGTTTAGGAATTGAGCTTGGCTTGCACCCATAGCAACTTGTGCAACGTATACATAACCGTAGCTCATAGCCATCATACCAAGATCTTTCTTTCTGATCTTCTTACCTGATGTAGCGAATTTAGCAACTGCACCAGCAGGTGTTGATTTAGATGATTGACCACCAGTGTTTGAGTAAACCTCTGTATCAACTACAAGAACGTTTACATTCTCGCCAGAAGCCAATACGTGGTCTAATCCACCGTATCCGATATCGTAACCCCAACCGTCGCCACCAATAATCCATTGGCTTCTTGGAGTTAATACATCTTTGTATTTAGCAAGCTCTTTGCAAGTATCGCAGTTGCAAGCCTCAATCATAGGAATCATCTTGTCTGCAATCTCTCTTGCTGCTTTAGGGTTGTCTTTGTTTGTTAACCACTCAGCAAATAGAGCTTTTAACTCAGCTGAACAGCTCTCGCACTCTAGACCTTGAGCTACCAATCTTTGAGCAGTCTCTCTTAGTCTCTCTGTACCAACTCTCATACCAAGACCAAACTCAGCGTTGTCCTCGAATAGTGAGTTAGCCCATGCTGGACCTCTGCCATCTTTATCTTTAGTGTATGGAGATGCTGGGAATGAACCAGAGTAGATAGAAGAACAACCAGTAGCATTAGCAACCATCATTCTGTCTCCAAACAATTGAGTGATAGCTTTAATATAAGGAGTCTCACCACAACCTGCACAAGCTCCAGAGAACTCAAACAATGGTTGAGCGAATTGTGAATTCTTAACGTTTTGCTCTTTAGCAACAACATTGTCTTTGTAACCAACATGTGAGTGTAGGTAATCAAAGTTAGCTTGCTCTGCCTCTTGAGTTGCAGCAGGTTGCATAACAAGAGCTTTAGTTTTGGCAGGACATACATCGGCACAGTTACCGCAACCTGTACAGTCTGCTGGATCTACTTGCATTGTGAAGTAGTAATCTTTAAGTACTGCGTTACCTTTAACTTTCTTAACTGCAGCTGGAGCTTTAGCAGCCTCTTCCTCTGTCATTAAGAATGGACGGATAGCAGCGTGAGGACATACGAATGAACATTGGTTACATTGGATACAGTTCTCTGCACTCCACTCAGGAATATGAGTTGCAATACCACGTTTCTCGTAAGCAGCAGTACCAGCAGGAATTACACCGTCTGCCATATCTTTGAATGCGCTAACTGGAAGGTCGTTACCACATTGTGCATTAACAGCGTCAGCTACGTTCTTAACCCACTCTGGAGCCATTCTGTTGAATGAATCTGGAACGAATTTGCTTTGGCTTAGGTTATTCCACTCAAATGGAACCTCTACCTTAACATACTCAGAACCTCTGTCAACAGCAGCGTAGTTCATGTTAACAATGTTCTCACCTTTTTTACCGTAGCTCTTGTCAATAGCTTTCTTCATAGCTTTAACAGCTAGCTCATAAGGAATAATCTCTGAGATTTTGAAGAATGCAGATTGAAGGATAGTGTTGGTTCTGTTACCAAGACCAATCTCCTCAGCAATCTTAGTAGCGTTGATAATGTATAGGTTTACATTTTTGTGAGCAATCTCTGCTTTTACATGATCTGGAATTCTCTTAAGAGTCTCCTCTGTGCTCCACAAGCTGTTTAGCAATAGAGTACCGTTTCTCTTGATACCTCTAAGAACATCGTATTTGCTTAGGTATGAAGGAACGTGGCATGCTACGAAGTCTGGAGTAGAAACCAAATATGGAGAAGTGATTGGAGAATCACCAAATCTTAAGTGTGAACAAGTGAAACCACCTGATTTCTTAGAATCATAGTCAAAGTATGCTTGGCAATATTTGCTGGTGTTCTCACCGATAATTTTAATGGTATTTTTGTTGGCACCTACAGTACCGTCTGAACCTAATCCGTAGAATTTAAGCTCTGAAGTACCAGTTTTAGCCATACTGATCTCCTCTAATTGAGGAAGAGATTTGAATGTAACATCGTCAACAATACCAATAGTAAAGTCATTCTTAATCTCTTTAGCCTCAAGGTTCTCATAAACTGAGATAATTTGAGCAGGAGTAGTGTCTTTAGAAGAAAGACCATATCTACCACCAACAACTTTAATGTTAAGGCCATGCTCTGCAATCATAGATTTTACATCTACATATAGAGGCTCACCTACTGCACCTGGCTCTTTAGTTCTGTCAAGAACAGCAATTCTCTTAGTTGATTTAGGAAGAGCTCTTAGGAAATATTTAGCTGAGAATGGTCTGTATAGTCTTACTGTAACAACACCTACAGATTTACCTTTAGCGTTCAAGTAATCTACTACCTCTTTAATGGTCTCTGTAACAGAACCCATTGCAATGATTACGTTCTCTGCGTTCTCTGCACCGTAGTAATCGAATGGAAGATAATGTCTGCCAGTTAGCTCGCTAACCTCACCCATATATCTTGCTACGATATCTGGAACTGCCTCATAGTATGCGTTACAAGCCTCTCTGTTTTGGAAGTAAACGTCTGAGTTTTGTGCAGTACCTTTAGTTACAGGAGAGTTAGGGTTAAGACCTCTTGCACGGAATTTGGCAAGTGATTTTGTACTTACCATTTTCTTAAGATCCTCTGCGTCAATAGCCTCAATTTTTTGTATCTCGTGAGAAGTTCTAAAACCGTCAAAGAAGTGAACAAAAGGAACAGAAGACTTGATAGTAGCCAAATGTGCTACAGCTGCCATATCCATAGCCTCTTGTACGCTGGCAGATGCCAAGAATGCAAAACCAGTTTGTCTTGCTGCCATAACGTCTTGATGATCACCAAAGATAGAAAGAGCATGAGACGCAAGCGCTCTAGCTGATACGTGGAAAACTGTAGGAAGAAGCTCTCCAGCTATCTTGTACATGTTAGGGATCATAAGAAGAAGACCCTGTGAAGCAGTAAATGTAGAAGTTAGAACACCTGCTTGAAGCGATCCATGAACTGCACCTGCTGCACCACCCTCACTTTGCATCTCAACAACCTTAACAGGCTCGCCAAAAATGTTCTTTTTGCCAAATGCAGACCACTCGTCCACCAACTCAGCCATAGTAGATGACGGAGTAATAGGGTAGATGGCTGCAAGCTCGCTAAACATGTATGCTACGTGGGCCGCAGCAAAGTTACCATCACAGGTAATAAATTGTTTCTCTTTAGCCATATTCGTTTAATTATATAAAGTATTAATTAGTTAATTTGATATATTCTATAGTAAAAAGCACAATTAGGTTAAAAACTATTTCTAGTTATAACCATATATATAAAATAAACCTCCCCAAATTTATGAATATTATTCCAATTTGAAGAGGTTTTTAAAAACTTTCTATATTAAAGTAACTCTAATGTTACAAGAGTGGTTTATGCCTGTTTTGGATTGCTAATTTTTGCCATCAATTTCAACTGAAGGTGCAATCTTTTTAACAAGACCTTGCAATACTGCACCAGGACCAAGTTCTGTAAAATGGTCAGCTCCATCAGACACCATATTTTCAACAGATTGGGTCCATTTGACAGGTGCTGTAAGTTGAACCAGCAAGTTCTCTTTTATCTCTTTTGGGTCTGTGTGAGGCTTAGCATCAACATTTTGGTAAACAGGACATATTGGGGTAACAATATTTGTTTTTTCAATGGCTTGGGCAAGTTCAACTCTGGCTGGATCCATAACTGGAGAGTGGAATGCTCCTCCAACTGGAAGTACCAATGCCCTTTTTGCACCGGCAGCCTTTAGGGCTACGCATGCCTTTTCTACTGCTTCAATTTCTCCCGATATAACAACTTGACCTTTGCAGTTGTAGTTTGCTGCTACAACAACACCCTCAGTTTCTGTGCAAATTTGCTCAATGGTTTCATCGTCCAGTCCTAAAACTGCGGCCATTGTTGATGGTTTTGCCTCGCAGGCTTTTTGCATTGCCATAGCTCTCTTTGATACAAGAACAAGGCCATCTTCAAAACTCATTGCGCCAGCTGCAACCAATGCAGAGAATTCTCCAAGTGAGTGGCCTGCAACCATTTCTGGACTAAAGTCTGGTGTGCATTTTGCCAAAATAACCGAGTGTAGGAAAATTGCAGGTTGGGTAACTTTGGTCTGCTTAAGCTCGTCGGCTGAGCCATAAAACATAATATCTGTAATCTTGAATCCAAGAATTTCATTTGCTTTCTCAAACATCTCCTTTGCAATGGGATTATTGTTGTACAGGTCCAATCCCATTCCTGTGTATTGAGCCCCTTGTCCAGGGAATACATATGCTCTCATTATAATCTTATTAAATTATGTGTTGGCAAATATAGTATTTTTTTTCACTTGCAAAAAAATAGCTAATTTTGCTTTGTTTGCCCCTGTAGTTTAAAGGATAGAATATAAGATTCCGGTTCTTAGGGTGGCGGTTCGATTCCGCCCGGGGGTACTAAATCCCCTCCTTACTATACCTATGATATGTTTTTGGGGAATCTGAAAATTATTGCAAGTGTAGCAATTATTCCAAGTGCATAAGGGTAATACAGATACTCCAGAATAGAAATTGAAGATACTGCTGCAATCTGGGATGCCATCAGCATTTGGGCACCATATGGTATCACACCTTGTATAAGGCAAGAGAATGTATCAAGGATACTTGCACTTTTCATGGAATCAACTCCATATTTGTTTGAAATATCTTTGGCAATAGGGCCTGTTGTAATGATTGCAATGGTGTTGTTTGCGGTGCATACATTAGCTAAAGAGACAAGTGCGGCAATGCTAAATTCAGCACCCCTTTTCCCCTTGATT
>JAFYMJ010000107.1 GCA_017556665.1 Bacteroidales bacterium | reverse complement strand
CTTCCTTGTATAGAAACATCTGCACCAAGTTTTTTTATTACCTCAATGGCACCGGCTGTATCGTTGCAAGGCTCAAAATTTTGTAGGATACTTTCCCCATTACAAAGGGCTGCAGCAAGGATAGCCCTCTGTGCAATGCTTTTTGAACAAGGAATGGTTGTTTTAGGATTTTCCCCATCCAACAGTGTCTGTTGCAGTTTAAATGTAGAGACAGGGTAACTGGCAGGCTCCAACAGATGCTCCATCTCTTCTTTGGTATATTGTCCGGGTGCTGTGGCGGATCCCTTTTCCAGTGATGCATATGTATAAGGAGAGCCAAGGTCAAGTGACAAATGTCTTGTGAATTTTCCTGCTTCACCCATACAGAATGCAACCAGTAAAGCTTGCTCCTGGCCAAAACTGTTGCTTAGCGAGCCACTCTCTTCCCCCCTTTCCATATAGTTGTCGGGAACAATTTCCCTGTCGGATTTTTTATAGTTGTACAGTTGCATAACCCTTACAGCATCCTCTGTAGTGTTTGCTGTGGTTACAATCTTTACTATATCTGCCCCTTTTCTTCTGCAAAGGTCGTATATTGCCTGCAGTTCACTCAAAGATTGGGTCCCTTCAAAATTATGGTAAGATATTATAAGTTTACAGCCGTTAACCCTTGCATATGATTTAATGTATTCCAGATGCTCCATAGGAGCCTCAATCTCTACATCGGCATATTTTGCCCCTTTCCTTATGGCTGCACAAATCTGCTCTCTTGCAATTTGGGCGGTGCTGTTACATATTCTGCTTGTAATAAGGATATTTGGATGAGATGAAACAATCTCTTCTATCTGCTTAATGGAGAATTGACAAAGATCTGCCCTAAGTTCAGCCATGTGGCATCCCTTTAGAATCTCTCTGCACTTGTTGTAATCTTTTTCCTGTATACTAACGCAAATCATTTGCAATCTGTTTTATTTTATCCAGTTCAATTGTAATGTCTTTAACATTCTCTATTCCATTTGGAACAATAAAATGGATGTTTTTACCCTGTACCTTTTTGTCTTTTGATACTGCATCTGCCAAATGGGAAATCTTTAGCTCTTTTGTAATTGGGCACTCTTCCAGCAATGCAGGCAATCCAACTTTTCTAAGGTCGTCAATAAGCATTTGAGTAAAGCTGCTTTGCTGTGTGCCTGACTCTCCATCTTTAAGGTAATCTCCAATTTTTGCGGCAATTACCATTCCCATACTTACTGCATGCCCGTGCATTATGCCGCTGTCTCCTTTAAGTTTCTCTATGGCATGGGCAAATGTATGTCCCAAGTTAAGAAGTCGTCTTTCACCTTTCTCAAACTCATCACGCTTAACAACTCCGCATTTGTATTGGGCACATTTTCCAATAATGTCTGTAAGAGTGTCAATATCCTCTTCAACAGCTATGGTACCGTATTCTTTACCTTCTTGTGCTGCATATTTTTGTGCAACTTTAGAAAAGTATTCTACAGCTTTTGTGTAGTAATCTTTATCAAAAAGGATAAATGTCTTAAGGACCTCTGCAATACCTGCCTTAAACTCCTCTTCTGGCAAAGTCTGCAGCAATTCCGGACAAATGGCAATCCATAGGGGCTGGTTAATTACCCCAAGTATATTTTTGTAAGAGTTAAGGTTAACACCATTCTTACCACCAATTGATGCATCAACCTGAGAGAGCAGGGTAGTGGGTACAAAACCAAACTTTACCCCTCTTTTGTATATGGATGCTGTAAATCCTGTAATGTCTGTTGTTATTCCCCCGCCAATACCAATAATAAAACAATTTCTGTCTGCACCAGCTTCCAAAAGTTGTCTGGCAATCTCCTCTACTGTAGAAAAAATCTTCTTTGACTCGCTAAATTCAAAGCAAAATGTCTTGAAACCTTTAAAAATGGAATGTAAATGTTTTAAATTGTTATCAATTATAACAAAAGTGCTCTCCTTTTCTAACGGTAGATTTTGTAATTGCTTAATACTCTTATATATATGAATTTTATTCATTATTGATATTTTGTATGTTGCACCAACAAATTTATAAATTATTATTAGTATTAAAAAATATGTAAAAATCTTTGGTACTTAATTTAAAATATCTAAATTTGTTGTTGTTATGAGAGAAAACCGATTTTCATACTGCTTCTTTTATTCCTTTTATCTGTCATAAAGATAAGGGTGGGAGTTTGTATGTTATAAATCGTTACTATATTATATAATCCCGCCTTAATATGGCGGTTTTTTTTTGTTGTATGAAGCGTAAAGTAGCAATTCAAGGGGTTGGGGGATGTAATCATCATATTGCAGCCAAGCTTTTCTTTAAAGGGGATCAGATTGTGAATATAGATTGTGATACTTTTAAAGAGTTGGCAGATTGTGTTGTTAAAGACCCAAGTGTTTTGGGGATAATGGCTATAGAGAATACAATTGCCGGCAGCTTGTTGCAGAATTATCAGATTATAAGAGACAGTAAACTTGTAATTGTAGGGGAATATAAGCTAAGGATAAAACATGCACTTGTAGCAATGCCGGGAGTGGAACTTAAGGACATTAAAGAGATAAACACCCATCCAATGGCATTTATGCAGTGCCAAGACTTCTTAAACACACTTCCTAATGTAAAGCTGGTAGAGAAAGAGGATACTGCAGGTAGTGCAAAATGGATTAAGGAGAACAACTTAAGGGACCATGCGGCAATATGTCCGTCGGGAGCTGCAGAATTATATGGAATGAATATTCTTGCAGATGGAATTGAGACAAACAAAAGAAACTTTACAAGATTCCTTATTCTGGCAAATAAAGATGTGGCAAAGGATGTTCTTAACGAGATATGTTCATCAAGTTCAGATATAAACAAGAGTTCATTGGTGTTTACACTTCCACATACAAGCGGCAGTTTGTCAAAGGTGCTTACAATTCTCTCTTTCTATGATATGAATCTGTCAATGATACAATCGTTGCCTATTGTTGGAGAGGAGTGGAGATACAGATTTTACATAAACTTGGGTTTTGTAGACTATACAAGATACAGACAGGCAATAGATGCCATTATTCCCCTTACCAACGAGTTTGGTATTTTAGGTGAATATGTAGAGGGAGAGCAATCTGTACAATAAAAGTTAGAGGATTTGCGTATGAAACAGATAGTTCCGGCAGAAAGAATAAGTAATGTACAGGAGTATTACTTTTCTGTTAAGTTAAAAGAGATTGCCCAGATGAATGCAAATGGGGAGAATGTTATAAATCTGGGAATAGGTAGCCCAGACCTTCCCCCAGCAGAGAGTGTGGTTGGGGCATTAAAGCAGTGTGCAGAGAATAAGGCAGCCCACGGATATCAGCCTTATGTTGGAATACCGCAATTGAGAGAGGCGTTTGCAGGATGGTATAAGAGATGGTACAATGTAGAGCTTAATCCCACAAATGAGGTATTGCCACTTATGGGAAGTAAAGAGGGAATAATGCATATATCTATGGCATTTGTAAATAGTGGAGATGGGGTCTTGGTCCCTAATCCAGGCTATCCAACGTATTCATCTGTTTCCAAATTGGTAGGTGCAAACCTTATAAATTATTCCTTAAAGGAAGAGAATAACTGGCAACCAGATTTTGAGCAGTTAGAGGCGCAGCACAATGCCGGAGAGATAGATCTTGCCAAAGTAAAACTAATGTGGTGCAACTATCCAAACATGCCAACAGGAGCAAATGCAAGCGTTGAACTTTTTGAAAAGCTTGTTGAGTTTGGAAAGAAATGGGGCATTATAATTTGTCACGACAATCCATACAGTTTTATCCTTAACAATAAGCCGTTGAGCATTCTAAGCATCCCTGGAGCAAAGGAAATATGCATTGAACTCAACTCAATGAGCAAGAGTCACAATATGCCGGGTTGGAGAATAGGAATGGCTGCATCAAACAAACAGTTCATAGAGTGGATTCTAAGGGTAAAGAGCAATATGGATTCAGGTATGTTCAGAGCACTTCAAATGGCAGCAGTAGAGGCACTTAATCTTCCCGATGAGTGGTATGCCAATATGAACAGGACCTATGCAGCAAGAAAGGCTCTGGCAGAGGCAATAATGAAAAAAGTTGGGGCAACTGTTCAACCAGGTCAGGTAGGATTGTTCCTATGGGGAAAGGTAGAAGGAAAAGGGGTGGAGATATGTGATAAAGTTCTTTATAATGCCAAAGTGTTCATTACCCCAGGAATCATTTTTGGCTCCAACGGAGAGAATTATATAAGAATCTCTTTATGTGCCAATGAGGAGACTTTAAAAGAGGCATTAGAGAGAATAACCAATGTAATGTAGAATTTAAAAGTAACAAGATATGGAGATAAATAAATTGACCATTCCTGGAATAGAGGCAGAGAGGCCCATTATAATAGCAGGCCCTTGCAGTGCAGAGAGCAGAGAGCAAGTCCTTAGTACAGCCAAAGCATTGGCTGCTAAAGGGATAAAAATATTTAGAGCAGGTATATGGAAACCAAGGACAAAGCCAGGTGGATTTGAGGGAATAGGGGCTGTAGGTTTACCTTGGCTAAAAGAGGTAAAGCAACAGACAGGAATGTTGGTTTCTACAGAGGTGGCAACTCCAACCCATGTATTTGAAGCAGTTAAGGCAGGAATAGATTTATTGTGGGTGGGTGCAAGAACAGCAACAAATCCATTTGCAATGCAGGAGTTGGCAGACTCTCTAAGAGGAGTGGATGTTCCGGTTCTTGTAAAAAATCCTGTAAACCCAGATTTGGAGTTATGGGTAGGGGCACTGGAGCGTCTGGCAAACTCCGGAATTACAAACATTGGTGTAATCCACAGAGGTTTTAGCTCATATGATAAAAAGATTTACAGGAATGTCCCGCTATGGCATATTCCAATTGAGCTTAAGCGCAGATTCCCTAACCTTACCATCATATGTGACCCTAGCCATATTGGTGGTACAAGAGAACTTGTTGCCCCAATTTCGCAACAAGCAATGGACTTGAATTTTGACGGTCTTATGATTGAGTCCCATTGTAATCCCGACAATGCATTAAGTGATGCAAAGCAACAGATAACCCCAGATGTATTGGATTATACCTTAAAAATGCTTGTTTTGAGAGAGAACGTACAAACAACAGAAGATATCTCTATATTGCGTGGGCAGATAGATGAGATAGATGAGCAGTTGCTTACCCTTTTGTCTAAGAGAATGAGAATTTCCAAAGAGATAGGAACCTTTAAAAAGGAGCACAATATGCCAGTTCTTCAGAGTGGCAGATACAATGAGATTCTGGAGAAGAGAGAAAAAATGGGAGCAGCAATGAATTTGAGTGGAGAGTTTGTTAATGCAATTATGAAAAGTATCCACGAGGAGTCTGTAAGAGTCCAATTGTTGTTGTAAAACTCTAAAGAGATTTTGATATGAAGATTCTTATATTGGGCAACGGAAAAATGGGATCCTTTTTCTGCGATCTGTTAAGTTTTGACCACACTGTAGCAGTCTATGAAAAAGATTTAAAGAGAATGCGCTTTATTTATAACGCACAGCGATTTTCTACATTAGAGGAGATAGAGGAGTTCAAGCCAGAGCTGGTTATAAATTGTGTAACCCTCAGTTATACAATAGAGGCGTTTAAAGAGGTTTTCAGGTATCTTCCGCAATCTTGTATAATTTCGGATATTGCTTCTGTTAAAACTGGTTTAAAAGAGTTTTATGAGGCATCAGGATTCAGGTATGTATCTGTCCATCCAATGTTTGGCCCTACATTTGCTAACCTTGGAAATCTGCAGACAGAAAATGCCATAATTATAAACGAACCACAGCAAAAAAACTCCAAAGGAGAGATAGAGGTAACCGGTACAGATTATATGGGAATGATTTTCTTTAGAGATTTGTTCGGCTCACTTAAACTCAATGTAAAAGAGTACACATTTGATGGGCATGATGAGGTTGTGGCGTATTCACTCTCAATTCCATTTGCTTCTACTCTTGTATTTGGCTCCATAATGAAGCATCAGGAGGTTCCGGGAACAACATTCAAGAAACATCTTGCAATAGCACACGGTCTGTTGAGTGAAGATGATTATCTTTTAACAGAAATTCTCTTTAACCCCAACACAGGTGAACAGTTGCAAGGAATTATAGACAAACTTGCAACTTTAAAAGAAATTGTTGCACACAAAGACAGCAATGCAATGAAACAATTTCTGGATAATGTAAGGGAGAGAGTCAGATAAATACAAAAAGAGATTACCCATTGGATAATCTCTTTTTTATTTATGTTTGAGTTAAAATTAGTCGTTTAGAGAGAATCTCTTGAACGAAACAATCTTAACATCTTTGTCTATAGAAGCCAAGAAGTCTTTTACAGTTTGTTTGCCATCACCCATTTGGTATGCTTGCTCAACAAGGGTATTCTCTTTAAAGAATTTACCAAGTCTACCTTTAGCAATATTTTGGATTTTAGCCTCTTCTTGAGCTAGACCAGCAGTTTTCTCTGCAGAAACTGTTGCTTTAATCTCACGTGCTTGAGCTGCTTGCTCCTCAGTGATCCAACCTTTAGCCATATTAGACTCAATGTGGTCCTCACTGTCAACATGAGAAGGGTTGATACCAGCTTTCTTAAGAGCTGCCTCAACAGCTTTAAGAACTAGCTCCTCTTTAGTTTTCTCAACAGCTACTGTAAGCTCGTTGTTGATAACCTCTTGTGGAACAGACTCTGGATCAATTGCAACTGGATTCATAGAAGCAACTTGCATAGCCATACCTTTAGCAACCTCTGCAGGAACCTCTTTGTTGAAACCAACAATAGCTGCAAGTTTGCCATTGATAATATGCATATATGAACCAATGTAAGGAGCCTCAATTTTGCCGTAGAAAGGAACTGCATGTTTCTCACCACTCTTACCAGTTTGTTGAGTAATAGCCTCTTCAACAGTTTGGCCATTGAATGAACAAGCCATTAGACCAGCCAAGTCTGCAGGAAGATTCTCTAGAGCTGCTGTAGCAATGCTGTTTGCCAAAGCTTTGAACTCTGCATTTTTAGCAACAAAGTCAGTCTCGCAACCAAGGCAAGTGATGATAGCTTTAGTGTTGTCTGCATTTACAAGAGCAATAACAGCACCTTCTGTAGTCTCTCTATCTGAACGTTTTGCTGCAACCAATTTACCTTTCTCTCTAATGATCTCTTGTGCTCTGTTGAAATCGCCGTTAGCCTCTACTAAAGCTTTTTTGCAATCCATCATACCAGCACCGGTCATTTGACGAAGTTTTGCAACATCTGCTGCTTTAATTTCCATAATTGTTAAGTTTTAAAAGTAATTACTCAGTACAAAGATTACTCTGCACTCTCAGCTTGAGCTTGAGATTTGCGAGCGCGAATTTTTTTAGCTACCGGAGCCTCGCCATCCTTATTCTCTTTCTCTGCAGATGCCTCTTTCTCTTTCTCCTTCTCAATCTTTCTCTCTTGAAGACCCTCAGCAACAGCGCCACATAGAGCGTCCATTACTAAAGCGATAGATTTTGCAGCATCATCGTTAGCAGGGATAACATAGTCAATAGGGGTAGGATCGCAACAAGTATCAACCATAGCGATTACCGGTATGTTAAGGCGATTAGCCTCTTTAACTGCGTTCATCTCTTTTTGTACGTCAACAACAAATAGAGCAGATGGTAATCTGTTTAGGTCTGCAATTGAACCTAAGTTTTTCTCTAATTTTGCTCTTTGACGGGTAATTTGAAGTTTCTCTCTCTTAGCAAGAGTATCAAATGTACCATCTGTAATCATTTTGTCAATGGTGTTCATCTTCTTAACAGCCTTACGGATAGTAGGGAAGTTAGTAAGCATTCCACCTGGCCATCTCTCTGTAACATATGGCATGTTAACAGCAGAAGCCTTTTGGGCAACTATATCTTTTGCCTGTTTTTTTGTAGCAACAAACAAGATTTTGCGGCCTGCACGTGCAAGCTGTTTCATCATATTTGCAGCGTCATCTATTTTGACAACGGTCTTGTGCAAGTCAATGATATGAATACCATTTTTCTCCATGAAGATATATGGAGCCATTTTTGGATTCCATTTTCTTTTTAAGTGACCAAAATGCGAACCTGCATCAAGTAAGTCTTGGAAATTTGTTCTAGGCATTTCTTTTCTTTTTACTTTTTTTTATAATCTCTTTTTATCAATTTGAGGTAGCGATGTTCCGATCCTCAAATTTTCCGCAGTTGAACAATCTTGAGTAGTTCTTTAATAAGAAATCTCGCAATTTTAAATTCAAACTGTGCAATACAATCAGCGTGTTGTAATAGTAAAAATTAACGTTTACTGAATTGGAAGCGTCTGCGTGCACCAGGTTGACCAGGTTTCTTTCTCTCTACAGCTCTTGAGTCTCTTGTTAAGAAACCAGCTGATTTAAGAGTTGAACGATAAGCCTCTGCATTAATAGCACAAAGAGCGCGGGCAATACCTAGTCTTAGAGCCTCTGCTTGACCTTTTACTCCACCACCGTCTAAGTTAACTTTAATGTCAAACTCAGCTAGAGTGCCAGTAATCTCAAGAGGTTGTTTAACAATGAATTGAAGAGTCTCTTGTTTGAAATAGTCAGCAAGGTCTCTTCCGTTGATTGTAATATTACCTTTACCTGTGTTCACATAAACGCGAGCAACTGCTGATTTACGTCTTCCAAGGGCGTTGATTTGTTCCATGCTCTGTTAAATTTCGTTTAATGTAATAGTTTTTGGTTGTTGTGCTTGGTGAGGATGCTCAGCACCTGCGTAAACGAATAGGTTACGGAATAAGTCTGCACCAAGTTTGTTTTTAGGAAGCATACCCTTTACTGCCTCCTCAATTACGGCGATAGGTTTGCGTTGAAGCAACTCTTTAGGGTTTGCAAAACGCTGACCGCCGGGATAACCTGTATGTCTTACATACACTTTGTCAGTCAACTTTTTACCTGTTAGGCGAACTTTGTCAGCGTTAATAACAATAATGTTATCACCGCAGTCCACGTGAGGTGTAAAGCCGGCTTTGTGCTTACCTCTAAGAATAACTGCGATTCTAGAAGCAAGTCTTCCTAATACTTGATCAGTTGCGTCAATTACAAACCACTCTTTGTTTACAGTTTGTGAATTTAACGATACTGTCTTGTAGCTTTGATAATCCACTGTGTTGATTTTTAAGTTAATACTAAATTTTTGTTGCGATTTCCCTATACATAAGGGGGTGCAAAGGTAGTAAAAATTTTTAAAGTGCCAAAATGTGAGCTATTTAATGGAGATTTTTCTCTATTTTTGCATCTGCATTTTAATGGAATAAGCAATGAAGATTGGCAATATAGATTTAGGAGAGAGACCATTGTTTCTGGCACCAATGGAAGATGTTACAGATGCATCGTTCAGATATATATGTAAAGAATTTGGTGCAGATATGATGTATACAGAGTTTGTCTCGTCAGATGGACTTATTAGAGATGCAAAGAAATCTTTGGCAAAACTTGTAACTTATGCAGAGGAGAAACCTATAGGTATCCAAATTTATGGTCATATTCCCGATGCAATGGTAGAAGCCGCCAAAATGGCTGAGAATGCAGTTGAAATTGCAGGTGGTGCCGGTGCAGACATAATTGATATAAATTTTGGCTGTCCGGTAAGTAAGATTGCAGGGAGAGGGGCAGGTAGTGGAATGATGCGCTTCCCCGATAAAATGGTGGAAATAACCAAAAGTGTAGTTGAGAGTGTAAAACTTCCGGTAACTGTAAAGACAAGATTGGGCTGGGACGATGATTCCAAGATTATTGTAGAGCTTGCAGAGAGGCTGCAGGATGTGGGAATCCAGGCTCTTACTGTGCACGGGAGAACAAGATGCCAGATGTATAAGGGTGAGGCAGATTGGACACTCATCGGGAAGATAAAAGAGAATCCAAGAATGCATATACCTATTATAGGAAATGGGGACATTACAGATGCTATGGGGGCAAAAGAGGCTTTTGACAAATATGGTGTGGATGGAATTATGATAGGAAGGGCAACTTATGGCAGACCTTGGATTTTTAAAGAGATAAAGCATTATTTAAGTACAGGGGAATTTATGCAGCCTTTGAGTGTTCTTGAGAAAGTTGAACTTGCAAAGAAGCATTTCAATAAATCTGTGTCGGTTAAGGGCGATAGGGTAGGAGTGCTTGAAATGAGAAGGCATTTGAGCAACTATTTCAAGTGTTTGCCAGATTTTAAGGAGACAAGGCTAAAGCTTGTAACAGAAAATGACCCGGCCCAGGTGCTGAATCTTCTTGATTTTGTAGCCCAAAGGTGGGGATAAAAGTAAAGAGACTTACCCGTATGGATAAGTCTCTTTGATTTATTATTATGTAGCTAACATATAACCCTATTTTTAGATAGGATTAGATCTTTTGTTATAAGATGCTTGTTTAAGCGGAACAATTGTACCAGAGAATCTCTTTGCATCACCTTTGTTAGGGGCAAAGATAACGTCTGCAGTGTTAGTGTTTACTCTCATAGAGATTGTATAAGAACCTCTCATCATTCTGCCACTAACAACAATTGTAAATCTCAAGTTACCTTTCTTGTCTGTTTTAGGCTCGTAAGAAGTAGGGTTAAGCTGGTTTGTGTAGTTGTTGTCACACACAATTCTACCTTGCGCATACATATACTCACCCTCGCAAGAAATAAACTCAGAGTTGTCAATATTATTAGCAATCATACCATCTTTTTGTGTATAAGAAGATGGTACAAGCACCCAAGCTTTAGATTTAACAGCCTCAAGAGCAAGTTCATAGCCTGCTTTAGCAATAGCTGCTTTCTCCTCTTTGCTTAATTTTTGAGCAAACAATGGCATAACCAACATCATAGCCACTGCCAATAAGATGCTTTTTTTCATAATCATAATATTAATTAAGGGGGGACAGGAGCCCCCCTTTGTATAAACAATTATCTATAATAAACTACTATAGAGAACCCCATTGAGACACATTACATCTTGGCTCAACAGTTCTAAAGCCTCTAAAGAAGTGCATTTTGGCTTGTCCAATGTAACCGGTCCAGTAGTCGCTGTAGTCAACCATTTTACCAGATGAGTTTCTTACCTGAAGAATATCACCGTTCTCATCCAAGATTCTGTAGTCAATTCTACAATATCCAGAAGAGTTGTAAACCTCTTTAACAATAGTAATAATCTCTCTGTTGGTAGCCTCTCCAAATCTAACTGGAGTACCCAAGTTAATCCACTCTTTGGTTCTTGGGTGTTTCCATTGGTATTGAAGTGCACCATCGTATGGTTGGCCAGGAGCCTCATACAACAAGTTAATGAACTTGATTGAGCTGATAGAGTCAGTAGTATAGATGCTGCCTGGAGTCCACTTCGATGTATGAGGATAAGGGAATTGGTTATCCAACACTATAGGAGCCAAGTTCATATCGTGAACAATCACGTTTTGTTTGCCAGGATTTAGAGTACAAGTCTTGTCATATACAACTTGGTCTTTTCTGTAGAATTTAAAGTTAACCTCACCAGCTGCTACAGAGAAGAATCTGCCGGTAGAACCACCAGGTACACCATTGTAAGGAGTCAATTGACCTGAACCGTTAACGCTTGAATATAGAATTCCGTTTACAAAAACAGAATCAATATAATTAGATGCCTGGTTCACAACTGGCTCAAAATAGTGCAATTGGAACTCTGCATTTTGTGCAGGATCGGTAGGAGGCAGAATCTCATGTTTGGTACAAGACGCAAGCATCAGACCCAATACCAAAGAATATGCTAAATATTTTAATATTTTCATTTCAATAAAATTTTAAATGATACTATAAAGATTCTGGATAATCACCTGGGTATGCGAACCAAGGAATTGAGCAGTGGTAGTTGTCAGCCAAACCAGAGATAGGTTTGATAGCATCAAGACCAGCTCTGTTCCACATATACTCAGAGTTATATCTAGGTCTTACTCTAAATGCAGGAGAACCCTCGTTCTTAGTGTTGTAAGAACTTCTGCAACCCTCCACTTGAGCAGGAGCAAGATAGAAACCTTTGTAAACTTTAGTAGGATCATCATCCCATTTTTGATCTACAGTTGTAAGAGTCCAACCGTTGTTCAATTTAGGATAATCGCCAGTGTGGTTAATATCATAGTGATATTTACGCATATCTGTCCAAGTCTCAATACCACCCCAAGGGAATAGGGCAACAAGTTTTTGAAGCATAATGTGAGAGATAGTAAGGTCAGCCTCAGTCATACCGTTAACGTAAGGACCCTCAATATACTCATTAGCCAACTCTTTGAAAGTAGCAACAGCAATAACGTCACCACCAGGAAGCTCGCCATATTGAGCGTAGATTGGATTACCGTCTGCATCCTCACCAGTTACTTTTGGTTTACCAGGAACAAGATATTTTGCAGTAAAGTCGCAATCCAAAGCAACACCTTTCTTGAATGCAGCCAAAGCAGCAGATTTGTTACCAACAACAAACTCAGCCTCAGCAAGACAGAATTGGATCTCTGCAGCAGTCATTAGGATGTAAGGAGCATCATTTCTGTACAACCATCTTCCATCGCCGTCAACACTACTTGTAGAAGACTGTCCAGCTCTTGAACCCCATAGGTTAGCAGGAGTTGTAATAGAACCGGCACCACCACCTCTAGATGAACCATAGTAAATCCAGCTCTTGATAGAGTCTTTATTGGTCATATCTTTATAGAATCTTGCATCTCTAGATCCAATCTTTGCAGTTCTACGAGGGTCAAAGTGACCTACTACTTTAGATGTATCAGTTACATATTGGATTGGAGAAAGCTCGAATGGATAATTCTCATCCTCCTCACCAGAAGGGTAAGAAGCATCAACTTTATCACCGGTAAGCTTGTCATACAAAGGAAGAGTACCGGTCATAATTTGAACTGTAAACTCTGTTGGATAGTAACCATCTGTACCAGAACCTCTATATGGACCCCATTTGTTGTTGTAGTCAGAGAATTGTGCCTCATCTTTACCACCAACTGTCATTAGAGTAACATCATCATCTGCACTGCTTAATGAAAGTCTTGCATGGTCAACCAACTCTTGGTAGTAAGCAGATTGGAAATCGTTCTTTTGAGTTAGAGAAGAAAGGTTGATTACAATTACACCATGACCAAATTTAATCCATTTTGATTTGTCACCAGCAAAGATCAAGTCAAGCTCTTTAAGAGTATTGCCATACTCGGTGTTGTCCTCTCTCTCAAGAAGCTCAATACCAGTCTTAGCCCACTCTCTAACTTGAGTGTAGATCTCCTCTTGGTAATCGTAGTCAAATGAAAGGATACCAGATTGGTAAGCTTGTTTCATTGGCATCTCACCATGATATTTGGTACACCAATCCCAAGAGTATGCTTTAATGATGTAACCAATACCAGCAAGGGTATAAGCCTCTTTCTCTAAAGATTGGTTAATCATGTTCTCTAGGTTAACACCTTGTAACCAGTAGTTTACTCTCCACATCTCACCACCTGTATCAGAAGAAGCTGAATAAGAGTGGCTGGCCCAGTTGTTGCTGGCACCTTGAACGTGAGACATACTGTTGGCAAATCTGTTATCGTCATAGATACCTTGCCATACATCCAGAATACCTGCTAGATACAACTCAGGAGCAATTTTATCTGGAGCGTCCTCATTTTTGTTTACATCTAAGTAGTTTTGGCAACTTGTGAATGTAAACATAAATGAACTTAATAATAATATTGAAAATATTTTTTTCATACTTGATAACTTTTTAGAATGTTAAGCTAACTCCAAATGAATAACGTCTTGGATTTGGAACACCCCAATAGTCAATACCAATACCACCGGCACCACCAAGAGCTGCTGAGTTAGAGTTACCTACAGGGTCAATACCTGAGTAGTTAGTAAGAGTTACAAGGTCTGTACCTTTAACATAAATGTTAGCACTTGATACAAAGCCTTTAGTAGCTTTCTTCAACCATTGGCTTGGAACATTGTAAGATAGACGAACCTCCGCCAAACGCATGTAGTTTACATCTTTCTCTAGCCACTCCTCGTCACCACCTTTATAGATAGATGAACCAAAGTTAGCGTAAGTTACAGCAATGTTGTTTACAGTTGGGTTAGCAGAGTTCTCCAAACCGTTCTTTAGAACACCTTTGAATACTACCGGACCCATCTCTCTCATATGAACTGACTCCCAGCTTGAACCTGAATCCATCAAGTCACGTTTGGTAGCATTTACTACAGTTGCACCAAATCTACCGGTTGCAAGAGCAGATAGTCTGAAGCCTTTGTATGATAGGTTGGTTGTAATACCAAACTCCAATTTAGGTTGTCTGTCACCTAAGATGCTCCAGTTCTCGTCTGTCAATGGAACACCTGTTGAAGGGTCAATTAGAATATCACCTTTCTTGTTTCTTTGGTAAGCTTTACCGGTCATTGTAGTTACAGGGTGACCTACAGATATACCGTTTCTTAAGTTACCAGATAACCAAGTGTAAGCAATATAATACTCAGTTACAGCCTCTGGAAGCTCAGTTACCAATGAAGAAGCGTGTGATAGGTTAACACCCAAGTTCCATCTGAAACCGCTTGCTGCACGGATGATATCACCATCAATGTGTAGATCCCAACCTTGAGTTGTAAATGTACCAACGTTCATGTTGTTTAGAACGAAACCGGTAGCATAACTCAAACGGAATGCAGTTACATATTGGTTCTCACAATTAGTCCAGTAGTAAGTGAAATCGGCATTGATTCTGTCATTCAAGAAACGAGCCTCAGCTCCAATCTCGTATGAAGTTGTCATCTCTGGTTTCAATGACTCGTTAGGACCATAGTAACCATAACGGAAACCGCCACCTAAATCCTCAGTTGCCTCAAATGCAGGGTAGATTGAAAGTGGATCTGCATCTTTACCTACTTGTGCAACGGCACCTCTAATCTTTAAGTATGAAACACCTGTTTTACCTTTTAGGAATGGTAACTCAGTTGCTACAAATGAACCCTCTACTGCTGGGTAGAAGTATGAGTTGTTTTGTACTGGAAGTGTAGATGACCAGTCATTTCTACCTCTTAAAGTAATGAAAGCCATTTGGTTGTAACCAACCTCAACTTGAGCTGAGATAGCTTGCATTCTACGCATTCTGGTTCTTGTTCTTGTGATGATAGTAGCAGGATCACAGTTAGCAAGGCCATAGAAGTCTTTTACAGCAAAGTTAGAAGCGTATGTAGAAATGTTGTCTGAACCATTCTCTTGTTGGTGGTAACCAACTTGTGCTGAGAATGTGAATTTACCCCACTCGTTGTTGTAACCTGCCAAAGCATTGATAGTTTTGTCAAGGTAAGAGTTTCTACTCAAGTTCATTGAACCGTTACCATAAGAAGAACTCTCTCTGTTACCCCAGTATGGGTGAGTGTGGTATTGATAGTTACCAAGGTTAGTATCCCAACCCATTGTCAATCTTACGAATGTGTTTTTGGTAGGGGTAGCGTTCAAGCTGAAGTTTACCATAAAACGGTCATTCTCATCGTAGTTTACGTTCTTGTAAAGAGCGTATAGTGGGTTATATAGATCGTAGTCTGTATAGTTAGCTGGAAGTTTCATTCTAACTCCGTCCGGATCCATATACTCTGCCATGTTATCAGTCATAGGCCAACGTACGGCTCTGTAAAGAGGACCACCGCTACCTTTGGTTGATTTTCTGTTGCTTGATTTTACATATGACATGTTTGCATCAAAGTTCAACCATTTGGTAATCTCGGCTCTACCTGACAATGTAATGTTCAATCTCTCAAAATCGGTTGTTTTAACAACACCTTGTTGGTTAGTGTAAGCTGCTGATCCACGAACAGTAACTTTATCTGTACCACCCTCAACCGAAATGTTGTGAGTTTGTGAAAAACCGGTTTGAAGAACTGCTGCAATGTTATCATAAAGTTTTACATCTGGCTCATATGGAGCACCAAAGCGGCTTTGGCTGTACATGTTAGCAGTTCCGTACATACCGTTACCATATTTGGTTTGGATCTCTGGATAACCATATGCCTTATCCCAACTGAATGAGTTGCTGTATGATACTTTACCTCTACCTTTGCTACCTTTCTTGGTTGTAATAACAATAGCACCGTTAGAAGCGTCTGAACCGTAAAGCGCTGCTGCTGCTGCACCTTTTAGCACTGTCATACTCTCAATATCCTCTGGGTTGATATCATTACCTCTTGATGAGAAGTCCTGGTTAGCTGTACCTACGTTATCATCTACTGCGAAACCTTGTGAAGGGTCGAATGTTGAGTTGTTCATTGGAACACCGTCAATAACGTACAATGGTTGGTTGCTACCAGAAATTGATGTGATACTTCTTAACACTACAGAGGTTGATGCACCTGGAGCACCACCGGTAGAGGTAACTGTCATACCTGCTACACGACCTTGCAATGCACTTACGAAGCTCTCACGACCAGACTCAGCAATATCTTGAGCCTTTACGTTTTGTACTGCAGATCCTACTGAACGTGCGGTACGTTTCATACCGAACTCTGCTACGATTACTGCCTCTTCAAGTAGAATTCCATCCTCTTCCAATACTGCATTGATAACAGTTTTTTTGTTCACTGGAATAGATAGAGTTTTCATACCCATCATTGAAAATTCTAGAGTACCATTAGCTGGAGCACTAATTGTATAGTTACCATCTAAATCGGCTGTAGTACCATTGGTAGTACCTTGAACCAAAATATAGGCTCCAATTACCGGTTCTCCACTTTTATCTGTAACCTTTCCTGATACAGATATGTTCTGTGCGTATGCTCCTGCAGATAGAGCCAATGCTACTAGCATTGCCACTGCAAAACGCACCGAACGCGCAAATTGTTTGTGAATGAACATAAAATTAATTTTTGGTTAAAAAATATTGTTTTTGGTTTAAGTTTTTCAAAAACATATAAACCCCAAAAGCATACCATAAGAATGATATGCTTTTAGTGTATTTATGAATTATGTAGTACTTATCATATTAAAGAATTGATAACGGCTGACAGATAACCTTACAACCGTTATCAATTGTTTTTCAATTATTTAGTCCAATCCCACCAAACAGGAATAGAGAAAATCTCTTTAGCAGTTGCACCTGTTACACCATATTGCTCATATTGTTTAACTGAAGCGTTACAGTTTGTTGAGTTGTAACCAGTCTCGTGTGAGCATTGCATATAGCGTCTTGGATAGTACATATCAGAATCTGGATCTGTTGCGTATGTAGCACTTGAGAATGTTCTGTAAGCAGGAACCTTCATACCGTCATAAACAACACCAAATCCTAAATTGTCATTGTTATAGTTGAATCTTCTTAAGTCGTTCCAGTTTTGGAAGTTGAAGCCCATAGCAATAAGTTTTTGAAGCATGATGTCTGCCATCTCAAGATCTGCAGATGATTGAGCTACAGCTGCACTTGCCATGTATGCATCAATATCAGCTTGAGCCATAGGAGCGTATGCGAATGATACATCATAACCTTTAGCAGTTCTGCTGCAACCAATTGCATCCCACAAAGCAAGTTTCTCGTTCATTCTTGCAAAGTGTGAAGTGATACCCTCTTTGTATGCTGTGTATGCACCTGCTTTGTCACCTTGTCTGAACAATACCTCAGCTTTTAGGAAGCACATCTCTGAGTAAGTCAAGATATCTGTATCAGAATCTGGTCTTGTGTAGAATCCACCTGTACCTTGTACATAACCAAGGTTACGTGTACTTGTGTTTGAGTTTGAACGGTAGCAGTTCATATCTGTTTTAGATAGACCGCCATTCTCGAACAATGCATCTGCTGCAAGTTGTACGTGTTTGATATCCTCTACATAAAGTGGGTTTGTATCATTTACATACATTGCACCTGCATGGTAAGTAATAATTACAGAGTCTGCAACTTTAGCAATTGTAGCGCTCTCTGCTGGATAGAATTTCTCTACATTAGTAACGAATGCGTCTACTGACTCGTAATATTTAACGATATCTGTATTAGCATAAGCTTTTCTTGCGTCTGCAGTAGCGTAAGTTAGAACAGCATTAAGGTTACCGCCAGTATATCTGTCAACAATCCAACCTTCCTCTGGTCCGTATAGGTCAATACCATGTGTTCTAATCCACTCGTAGCTAACAATTTGACCATCTACACCAAGTTTAACTTTGTACATAGCAGAAGGAAGAAGTTTGTCTGCTCTTGGGTCCTCTACACCACTGCCTCTAAAGTTAGTTAGTAGATCTACATAGTATTTACAAAGTCTTTGAGATGTACCCCAAGCTGCTGTATCCCATACAATGCTAGGACCGTATGCGTCACCTACAGTAATACAAGTCTCAGCGTTCTCTACGTTACCGTGAGTAATCTTAACGTTCTCTGAGTTAGATTTTACAGAGTTGTTGATTGCATCCAAAATTGCTTGTGGATCGTATTGGTCAGTCTTAGATAGGTTACCTAACCATCTAGCTTTTAGACCGTAAGCAAGTTTGATCCATTTTTGAGTGTCACCACCACACCAGCAGTCACCTGCAGATAGAGGAGTTGAACCAAGCTCTTGAGTCATTTGAAGATATTTGATACCCTCATCAAGACCAAGAAGTGATTGCTCATAAATATAGTCACCGTTGTCATAAGCAGGAGCGAAAGAAGGACCTACAGCCTCAGTGTATGGCATCTCACCATATAAGTCAGCCATCATGATTGAACCCATAGCTTTAATGATATGAGCTACACCTATATAATGGTATGAACCCTCTTTTTCTGCTTTGTTAATCAAATCAGGAATGTTACAAGCAGCTCCAATGAACCAGTTTTGGTAAGGAGTTGTTGAAGGAGATACTGATTGGTCCCATCTTGCACTGTTTGCTATAGCACCATTTGTTCTGGT
>JAFYMJ010000106.1 GCA_017556665.1 Bacteroidales bacterium | reverse complement strand
TATACCTGTGCAGGCATCCATCTCAAATGTTGCACCACATATTGCAGCAACACCTAAAAATATACTTTTTGCTTTCATTGTCTTTAATTGTTTAGTCTCCTTTAGAACATCAATAAATTGAAAAAGTTTACATATAAGGAAATCATTAATGTGTGCATTTTACTATTATAAAAGATTATTACATGCAGTTGTTACAAAATTGTTAAGCATGTAAAAATTTAAAAAACCAAAATAGAAGTATCTGTAGAGGGTGTTTTTTATAATAAGGATAAAATATTGTAAAAAATAACTAATATTTAGTTAAAAATATTTGTAAATAATAATTATTATAAATAACTTTGCATTAGCAAAAGGGAAGAACTAAAGTAGATTGGTTATGTTAACAATAAAGGAGAAGATTCAGCAAACTGGTTTAAAGGCAACACCTCAGCGAATAGCTGTATATAAAGAGATGCAAAATTTGGGTCATGCATGTGCAGATATGGTGGCTGAGAATTTAAAGGAATCGTTTCCAAGTTTGACAGTAGCAACTATCTATAATGTACTGGACTCTTTTGTTGAGGTAGGACTTTTGGTTAAAAGATTCAGTTCAAACAATAAGATGTATTTTGATGTTAATACATATGACCATGTACATATTTATGATGAACAGATGAATGCATACAAAGACTACAATGATCCGGTTCTGGTAAAGATGGTAACAGACTATCTTAACAATGTAGAGATACCAAACTTTAAATTCAGAACAGTGGACATTCAAATATTAGGTAGACAATAAAAATAATTAATTAACTGACTAAACAATAAATATTATGGCAACTTTAAAAGGTACACAAACAGAGAAAAACTTACTTATTTCATTCGCAGGTGAGTCACAAGCAAGAAACAGATACACATTTTTTGCAAGCGTAGCAAAGAAAGAGGGTTATGAGCAAATTGCAGCTGTATTTACAGAGACTGCAGAGCAAGAGAAAGAGCATGCAAAGAGATTCTTCAAATTCTTGGAGGGAGGATGCGTAGAGATTACTGCAACTTATCCAGCAGGTGTGATTGGAACAACAGCAGAAAATTTGAAGGCTGCGGCTGAGGGTGAGAACGAGGAGTGGTCAGATGCATATCCTAAATTTGCAGAGATTGCAATGGAAGAGGGCTTTAGAGAGATTGCAATGGTATTCAGAGAGATTGCTAAAGTAGAGGCTATGCACGAGCAAAGATATTTGACTCTATTGGAGAGAGTAAAAACAGAGACAGTATTCTCTAGAGAAGAGGCAATTGATTGGCAATGCAGAAACTGTGGATATGTTTACACAGGCAAGAATGCACCAGAGAAATGTCCTGCATGTGCACACCCTAAAGCATATTTTGAGCCAAAAAAATGGAATTTCTAACAGTTTAGTGTTTTAAACATAGAGGTATATTTAAGTAGTGCTTTTGATTTAAGTTTTTTAAGTGTGGGCAACCTAAATGGTTGCCCTTATTTCTTTTGTTATTATCTTTGCGCATCAAATAAGAATTGAATGGTTTCAGTAGATGGTTTAACGGTAGAGTTCAGTGGTACAACACTGTTTAAGGATATATCTTTTGTTATAAACGACAAAGATAGAATAGCCCTTATGGGTAAGAATGGTGCAGGCAAATCTACCCTTTTGAAAATATTGGCAGGTGTTAAAACTCCTAACAGGGGAAAGGTAACCATTACAGATGGAGGTAAGGTTGGTTATCTGCCACAACATTTGATGGTGGAGAACGGAAGGACAGTCTTTGAAGAGGCGTGTCTGGCATTTGAACATCTGTTTGCAATTGAGAGGGAGATAGAGCAAATAAACAATGAACTTACCACCCGAACAGATTACGATAGCCAGGAGTACATGGACCTTATAGAAAAGGTTACAGCTTTGTCGGAGAAGTTCTACAGAATAGATCTTACAAATTATCAGGAAGATGTAGAGAGGACTCTAATGGGTCTTGGATTTGTAAGAAGTGATTTGTCCCGACAAACATCTGAATTCTCTGGCGGATGGAGAATGAGAATTGAGCTTGCAAAAATATTGTTGCAGAAACCAACATTGCTCTTGTTGGATGAGCCAACAAACCATCTTGATATAGAATCAATTGAATGGCTTGAGGAGTTTATTATTAACAGTGCAAACTCTGTAATGGTAATTTCTCACGACAGGGCATTTGTAGACCATATTACCACCCGTACAATAGAGATTACAATGGGTAAAATATATGACTACAAGGTAAACTACTCAAAATATCTGGAACTTAGGGCTGAGCGCAGGCAGCAACAACAGGCTGCATATGACAATCAGCAGAAGATGATTGCAGAGACAAAAGAGTTTATTGAGAGGTTTAAAGGGACATACTCAAAAACAAATCAGGTGCAATCAAGGGTAAGGATGCTGGAGAAACTGGAGATACTTGAGGTTGATCCAGAAGACACTAGTGCACTTAAACTAAGATTCCCACCTTCTCCACGTTCAGGTTCATACCCGGTTGTAACCCACGAACTTTCAAAATCCTATGGCAACAATCTGGTGTTCAGCAACGCCTCAATTACAATTGAAAGAGGAGAGAAGGTTGCTTTTGTAGGAAAGAACGGAGAGGGAAAATCTACAATGGTAAAAGCTATAATGGGGCAGATAGATTTTGCCGGAGAACTTGCATTGGGCCATAATCTTAAAATAGGATATTTTGCTCAGAACGAAGCATCTCTATTGGATGAAGAGAAAACAGTATTTAAAACAATAGATGATGTGGCAGTTGGAGATATAAGGACAAAATTAAGGGATATTCTAGGGGCCTTTATGTTTGGCAGGGATGATTCAGACAAATTGGTTAAAGTGTTGTCGGGAGGAGAAAGGACCCGATTGGCAATGATAAAACTTTTGCTTGAGCCGGTAAACATGCTTATCCTGGATGAGCCTACAAATCACCTCGATCTAAAGACAAAGGATATCCTTAAAGAGGCTTTGGTAAATTTTGACGGTACGCTTATAGTTGTTTCGCACGACAGAGATTTCTTGGACGGCCTTGTAAGTAAGGTTTACGAATTCTCAAACAAACGTGTGATTGAACATCTGGGTGGTGTGTATGATTTTCTTGAGAAAAAGAAAATGGAGAACTTAAGAGAAATAGAGAGAAAAAAATAAAGATATGAAGAGTTTAAAAGGCTTGATAATGGCCATCCTGTCATCGGCAACATTTGGTCTTATTCCATTGTTTTCAATTCCTTTAATGGAGAATACAAATAAAGATCTTGAGATAGATCTCGATAGCGTCTGCTTTTACAGATTCCTGTTCTCTGCATTGCTTATGGGGGTAATAGTTCTTGTAAACTCGTTAAGAAAAAAAGATGTGCCGTTAAAGAAAAGTCTTGCAGCCTGCTTTGGATTAACTGGAAAGCAATTCTTTTTCCTTTTCCTTATCTCTATTTTTTATGCATCCACAAGTATATTTCTTACAGCATCATATACAATAGGGGAGATTCCAAGTGGTATTGCTACAACAATCCATTTTCTGTATCCCGTTTTTGTTACAGCCGTTATGATTCTGTTTTTTGGAGAGAAATTGTCGCTTCTTAAAGCTGTAGCTGTATTGTTTGCTTTTGGAGGGGTGTTTTTCTTAAGTGGAGGGTCGCTTGGTAAAGGTCTGGTATTGAATCCACTTGGATTATTGTTTGTACTTGTAACCATATTTACTTATGGTTCGTACATTATAGGAGTAAACAATATTAAGGCAATTGCAAATATGAACGGAATGAAAATGACCTTTTATGTATTGGCATTTTCTTGTTTTCTGTTCTTTATGAATATTGTTGTAAAGGGGGGAGAGTTTGCACCGCTTGTAACATTTGACCATTGGTGGAATATTCTGGCACTTGCCTTTATCCCAACATTAATATCAGATCTTACACTAATCTATGCAATTCAGTTAATAGGATCAACAATTACAGCAATCTTAGGCTGTATGG
>JAFYMJ010000105.1 GCA_017556665.1 Bacteroidales bacterium | reverse complement strand
CATTTTTCCATAGTGGCATCCAATATGCTCAACAACTTTTAGCGGCTCACCAGTGTGTTTGTTTACCAATTTGAATTTGGCCTGAGCTGCAATAAGGTTTCTGTATTTGTATATGATGTCACTTGCGTGTGCAAGATATTTTGGCTTTGCAAATTCAAGTTTACAGCTCTTCCAAAGGTTCTCCTTAATTTTGGCTTCCAGCTCTGGAAATTCTCTCCATGTCTCCAATGTTTCTGTGTATATGCCAAAAGATGTGATGCAAGAGCAGACATAGTTTTCATAACCATATTTTGCCATTAGTGCAAACTGTCTTGCAACTATGGTCATTACTGTCTCATGAGGTATTGCGTCCGAATGGTATGCAATACCACCACAGGTTGTATGGTGTTCTGTTTCAAAAAAGTCCTTTCCAAGTTTATTTCTTGTTATATCCAGAAATGTCTTTTCACTTGCAGGGAAAAGACTCTGTCTGATGCAACTTCTTACATAAAAGTAATGGTCATCGGGAATCTCCTTCTGATACTCACTCCAGATTTTCTGCTTTCCTTGATATATCATAACTTTATTATCTGTTTAAGTGATCTTTTTCTGTTTCATTGAATACTTTGTTGTAGTATTCTTCCTCTGTAAGCCCCATTTCCTTAGCCTTTGCCATAGAAAGTTCTTTAATCAATTCAATTCTTTCTGTAGCTCCAGTTATATCAAATATTGCTTTAAGTTCATCCAAATCTTTCTGAGGGATTCTTCTTAATGCTCCTGTGCCATCTCCATCCAAATTTGCCCCGTTTCTCTCATACACATCATTCATATTCTTCTCTATCCATTCCCAAACAGGACCACATTCTGGGTGTTGTTCGTATTTGAATGTTCTTGGATACACACAATATCCGTAATTTAGAATATTGCTGGACATTGTTTTGGTTATTGCATATTGTTGTCTCCCTTTCTCGCTCTCAACAAAATATCCCAATTCCATAGATAGGTTTCTAAGAGCCATAATTACCAGACCAGGACCATTTTTTCTTGGACATCTTGTAAGGCATGACATACATTCACCACAATACCATATAGTCTCACTTTTAAGTAGCTGCTCAATCTCATTGTCATCCTTAGACTGTACTATATCTATAATTTGTCTGGGGTCATATTTGTAGAATTCAGCTGCAGGACATATAGCTGTACAGGTGCCGCAGTTTATGCATGCTTTCAAACCCTCTTTAAGTCTGTAATCTTGTGTTAGTTTATCGTATAATTTCCCCATATTATTCAGTTTTATTGTTACTGCCAATCAGTTCCAGCAATTTGGCATCCTGATTCATATTTTCTGCCATTTTGTTTAGAACCTTTATAAATGTATATAATTCATTTTGAGGAATATCTTTTATTACGTGGTTTACAGCTTCCAAAGCTGTTTCGGTAACTTCCTTCTTTATTATCATAGCGTCCAAGCTTAGCTCAATAAGGTTTTGCCTTCTGTCTTGCTTGTTTACAACTCTTTTTACAAGTCCTCTTTTCTCAAGTCCATCAACCAGTTTAACTACAGAATTTTTGTCCTTTAGAATATAATTGGCAATCTCCTGCTGACTAAGTACACCATTATCCCACAATGCATCCATTACCAGGAATTGTTCCGGACTAATGTTATACCCTTGTTTGCGGAATATTGATGTCAAATATTGCTTAAATCTGTTATGGACTAAGTTTAAAAATACACCAACTTGTTTGTTTAGTATCATATTGGATAGTATAATCTTTTACTAAACGGCAAATATAAAGAAAAAAGTAAGGAATACTTCACGTATTTCTTACTTTTTTACCTATAGTTATGAACACTTAAGCGTTACATACCAAGTATGTTATATACGCTATATATCCTAATGTCATTATTATTCCCTCAGCCCTGTCCAGTTGTCTCTTTTTAAATGTAAATGCACATACAAATACAATTATTGAGGATAAAACCAGCATGGCAAGGTCTAATATTGAAATGTTGTCCATTGAAAGCGGGTGAATTACAGATGCTCCACCAAGAATCAGGAAAATATTTGAAATGTTTGACCCAATAACATTACCAAAAGCCATATCTGTATTCTTTTTATATGCTGCCATTACAGATGTTGCCAGCTCTGGAAGCGATGTTCCGCCAGCCAATATGGTAAGGGCAATTATTGTGTCAGACAATCCAAGACTTTTTGCTATAGAGCAAGCTGAATTTACAAACATGTCACCACCAAAGACCAAGCCTACAAGACCACCTGTAAACATTGCAATGCATACAGGTATACTTTTTTCTTTCTTTGCTTGAGTTTGAGATAGAGTCTCTTCTTTTATTGTTGAACTTTTGCCTGAGAATATGGAATAAGCAATAAAAATTCCAAACATAGCCAGAAGCATTATTCCATTAACCCTTGTTATTGTGTTATGTGCTGCATTGTCCAGAACAGTTCCAAGACCTAATGTCATTACAACCAGTGAAGCCAATACACAAAAAGGGATATCTTTCTTTATATTGTTGGAGGTTAATGCAATTGGTGTAATAATGGCTGATACTCCCAGAATCACCATGGTATTGAACAGATTTGATCCCATGACATTTCCTACTGCAACATCTGCATTGCCGTTTAATGCACCAATAAAGCTGACAACCATTTCTGGTGTGGATGTGCCAATTCCAACTATAGTCATTCCCACCATAAAAT
>JAFYMJ010000104.1 GCA_017556665.1 Bacteroidales bacterium | reverse complement strand
TATTATAATAAACAAGCTTTTAATAGCAATTAATTATAGAAGATTTTCTTCTTATACATATTATATAGAAATGGAAGTGATATTATGGCAAATCCAATAGTTACTATTACATTGGATACAGGAGCTACAATCAAAGCAGAATTATATCCTGAGATTGCTCCAAATACAGTTAACAACTTTATAAGCCTTATCAATAAAAAGTTTTATGACGGCTTAATTTTCCACAGAGTTATATGTGGTTTTATGATACAAGGAGGATGTCCAGATGGAAACGGAACAGGTGGACCTGGATATAATGTGGATGCAGAGATTGTTTACCCTGAACTTTTCCATAAAAGGGGAGTTCTTGCAGCTGCAAGACAAGGGGACGAGGTAAACCCAGAAAGAAAGTCATCGGGAAGCCAATTCTACATTGTTTGGGGAGAGGTTTATCCTGGAGGCAAACTTGGCCAGATGGAGAAACAGATGAATGCATACAAAGAGCAAGAGATTTTCAATGGCCTGGCTGCAGAGAATAAAGAGAAAATAATGGAGCTAAGACGCAACAGGGACAGAGAGGGATTGATGCAACTGCAAGACGAACTTATTGCCTTGACAAAAGCAAAAGTTAAGGAGTGTGGGGGCTTTAAATTTACACCTGAACAGAAACAGGCATATTCTACAGTTGGAGGAACTCCACATTTGGATGGACAGTACACTGTATTTGGTGAGGTTGTAGAGGGATTGGATATTGTAGAAAAAATCCAAAACACAAAAACCGGTGCTGCAGACAGACCGGTTGAGGATATTAAAATATTGGAAATGCAAGTGTGCTAATTGGGATATTCAGCACCTAAAGTTTCATAGTACCTTTTAATGTGCACTGCTACCTTCAGGCTATCTGCCTGTTTGTAGTAGTGCTCTTTTTGTGCCTCAAATGAATCCATGTACTCTTTGGATATTGGCTCTACACTTGGACTCTCCATCTTTAGAGGATCAATTGGAACACCATTCTTATACACTCTAAAATCAAGGTGAGGACCTGTAGACAAGCCTGTGCTTCCTACATATCCAATAAGTTCACCCTGAGCTACCCTGCTACCCTTCTTTATCCCTTTGGCATAACCTCTAAGGTGCATATAAGATGTTACGTAATTACCAGGATGTTTAATTTTTATGGTGTTTCCACCTCCACCTGCCCATCCCTTGTGAATAACTACACCTTCGCCTAATGCCACTACAGGTGTACCTGATGGTGCAGCATAATCAACACCAGTATGCGGCCTTACAATTTTTAGAACAGGGTGTTTGCGTTTATATGTAAACTTGGAACTGATTCTTGTAAAATTAAGGGGCGCCTTTAAAAAGGCTTTTTTCATACTTTCACCCTTTTCATTCCAGAATTGGGCTTTTTTGTCTCCTTGGGCAAATCTGTATGCTTTGTATAGTTTGCCGGCGTGGGTAAACTCCGCAAAATGGATATTTCCTATCCCCATATACTCACCATCATAGGTAAGTTCCTCATACATTACTGTAAAGGAATCTCCATTCTGCAAGCCAAAGAAATCTATAGTACAATCATAGACATCTGAAAGTTTCAATGCCATAATTGCCGGTATTCCTGCTTTCTGAACATCATTCCATAGCGATGTAATTATTGTAGCACTTCCTATCCTAAGATTTGATTCCAACTCTTTTGTATAGCTTCTGGCATAAAGGGAATCCTTTAAAGAGATTATCACACTTGTAAGATTATCCTGTTCATAAATCATAAATGCAGGGAGTTTTAAAGAGTCCTTTTCCCTTAAAATCTTATAATCGTTCCCAACTTTTATTTTTCTTACATCAAAGACATTTTTACTGGCATTACTCACAAGAAAAACCTGCTTTGCACCCACTCCCAACCGGTTTAAGATTGAGCCAAAAAAATCGCCTTTTTTTACCGTATAGTTTTCAACAATATAGTTACTTGTATCAATGCCTAATCTGGTTTGTTTTTCTATTGTTGCCACCTGTTGTACATCTTGCTCTAACCCCTCTGTGTTTGAACAACTTACAAGAAAAAACACACTCAATACCAATATAAAATATCTCATATTCAAATCATTTATATCTCAAAGATAATGTAGTTTTTTCAGTTGTTGATAACTAAGTGGAAAAAATTGTAAAAAAATGTAATTTTTTGTAAAAAGTTTGTCTATTTTTGCATCTACCATACTACTATAAAAAAAGGAAAGAAAAAATGGCAAAATTCATAGGTGAATACAGCGTTAAAATTGACGACAAAGGGAGAAT
>JAFYMJ010000103.1 GCA_017556665.1 Bacteroidales bacterium | reverse complement strand
TATGCATTGTTGTTATAAAAGCTTGTAACTCTTGCATTTAATGTGGCATCGTGCTTAACAGCCTCATCACAAAGTTTTTTAGTAATCACCTTTACCAAAGAGTCTTTCTCTTTTGGAGTCTTGCCTTTGGCCATTGCCTTCTCAACTTTCTCTGTAACATCTACAAACTTATCTATAAAAGTAACAGAAAGCCCTGCAGCAGGAAGCTCCTCATTAAGGTTCATAGCCCAATAACCATTGTTAAGATAATCGTGCTCAACACTACTCAATTTTTGAATTGCACCATATCCGCAGTGATGGTTTGTAAACAAAAGACCTTTATCAGAAACCACCTCACCAGTACAGCCGCCACCAAAGTGCACAATTGCATCTTTTAGGCTGGAGTTGTTTATGCTATAAATATCCTCAGCCGACAATTTACAGCCAAGTTCCTGCATTTTCTTGATATTCAACTTTTCAAGTAGAGGAAGCATCCACATACCCTCATCGGCTTTAACAGGCACTATACCCACCATTAAAACCACAATCAGCATCAAACTTAATTTTCTCATAACTTTAAAAATATATATATTTAACATTATTTTCTGCCTCAAATTTACACAAATGAGTATTCAAAACAAAAAAGGGGTTAAAATTCTTCTTTGTCCCGATAAATTTAAAGGTAGTCTTTCATCTGCCCAGGCTTCCAATGCAATAGAAAAGGGGCTCATAAAGAGAGCTTCTTCTGCAGACAATTATCCAACACTGGAATTTGCCAAAGTTACCATAGCAGATGGTGGCGATGGGAGCCAGGAGATTATTGAAAATTTGTACAAAGCCCAAAAAGTAACTGTTCAAACATATAATGCAACAGGAGATGAGATTACTGGTGAATACCTTCTGTACAACACAAACAACAAGAGAAATGCCTTTATAGAGATGGCAAAGATTTGCGGACTGGCAATGCTTGACAAAAGCCAAAGGAATCCGCTTTACACATCTACATACGGGTTGGGTATAACAATAAAGGATGCATTGGAAAAAGGGGCAGAGGTAATTACCCTATCCATTGGGGGAAGTGCCACAAATGATGGGGGTATTGGGATGCTTGAATCCTTTGGGATAGAGTTCTTTGGAGAAGATGGGAAACTTATTGGGGAGGAGAGTAAAAACAGAGCTTTTTTGTCGGGGAAGGATCTGGAAAAGATAAGGAGGATAGAATATAAGAACCCTATAATTCCGGATGGAGTTGAGTTTAGGGTTATATGTGATGTAAGCAATCCACTTCTTGGAGAAAATGGTGCCACATATGTATATGGCCCACAAAAAGGGGCAGACAGCCAGATGCTTTGCCAATTGGAGCAGGGAATGGCCAATTATGTAAGTTCAAATGAGAGGACTGCACATTATGCCAATATCCCAGGTGCCGGTGCTGCAGGGGGTGTGGGATTTGCCTGTATAGCATATCTGAATGCAACACTTATAAGCGGATGGAGATTCTTTGCAGAAATTACATCGCTGGAAGAGAAAATAAAATGGGCTGATCTGGTAATTACCGGAGAGGGGAGCATTGATTCACAGAGCCTTCAGGGGAAAGTTATAGATGGTGTCCTTACAATTGCCAAAAAATACAATAAAGGAGTTGCTGCTTTTTGTGGTGTCTCAAAACTTGGCAATACAGACAAAGCCAACCCTAAATGTTATCAGATAACATCTATAGAGGGGAATGTTGAAAAATGTATGGCTCAGGCCGGAAGTCTGCTGGAAGAGTTGGCATTTATAGCGGGAGAGGAGCTTCTTGCAAACTTTAGGTAGTTACCATAGTTGCACCGTATCCGTACTCCTTAAAGGATGCATCCTGCCATTTGCACCCACTGTATTTGTTTTTAAGCTCGGTTAGGATGGCCTTTCTTAATACACCATCTCCCTTGCCATGAATAAAGACAATTCTTGTTCCCCTCTTTGAAAGGGCACTTAACATTGCCTCATTAAATTTGTCCAACTGATATTTTAGAATTGATGTGTTGTCCATCCCTGCTGTTGTTTCCAACAAAGCACTGGCGTGAAGGTCAACCT
>JAFYMJ010000102.1 GCA_017556665.1 Bacteroidales bacterium | reverse complement strand
GTATCGGGGAGCATAAAAAAAGCTAAGTAATGGAAGGATTCTTAACGTTTGTACTTGTATTTTTTCTTGTTATGTGGGTGTTGGGAAAAATTTTTCCAAGGCTTTTGTTGTGGTATGTCCAAAGAAAGGTAAAGAAAGGGGGATGGAGCGGATATGGACCAGGATTCAGCGGAGGATTTGGAAACAGTTCATCGGTGAAGGATGAGAAAAAGGAGGGGGAGGTAACAGTTTCCCGACAACAGGAACCACAAAAGAAAGTATTTGATAAAAACGATGGTGAATATATAGATTTTGAAGAGTAATGAAGGATTTTAAAAGGTTATTGGCATATGCAAAACCATATGGCAGATTCTGGCCATGGTATTTGGTTCTGTCAATTTTATCGGTAATATTTGGTGTTGTAAATTATGCATTGATTGACCCGTTGCTAACAGTGCTGTTCCAGCCAGAGACTCTTAATGAGCAAACCGTGATGCCCTCATTTGAGTTGAGCCCTGCATATTTTCAGGAGTTGTTCTCATATTACCTGACCAAAATCATGCTGACAAGCGGTCTGCTTAAGGGATTGTTGTTTGTGAGTCTGTTTTTTGTTTTTGCATCGTTGTTGTCAAATATAACTAGGTATCTTTCGCAAAGAATTTTGGTGAATATGAGAACCTACATTATGCAGAATATAAGAAGGGACCTGTTCAACAAAATCGCTTCTCTGCATGTGGGGTATTTTCATGATCAGAAAAAAGGTGACATTCTATCAAGTATATCCAATGACGTTACAGAGGTGCAGAATGGTGTTGCAAACAGTTTTCATGTGCTGTTCAGGGAGCCACTTCTTATTATAGGCTTTCTGGTAGGTCTGTTCTATATGTCTCCAAGACTGACTCTGGTTACTCTGCTTACACTTCCTTTCTCGGCTATTGTAATTGGAAAGATAAGCAGGTCTTTAAAGAGAAAAGCAACAAATACCCAAACACTTATGGGTAGAATAGTGAGCCATTTTGAGGAGGCTATATCTGGTATCAGAATCATTAAGGCTTTTGGAGCAAAGCAATATGTGTCAGATAACTTTGAGGTTACAAACCTTGAGCATAAACAAAGTAGCAGGGCCATGTTCAACAAACAGGAAATGGCTTCGCCTTTGTCTGAGTTTTTGGGTATATCTGTAGCAGCCTGTGTATTGTTTTATGGCGGATGGTTGCAGCTGAAAGGTCAACTTGGGATGGATATGCCTGCCTTTGTTGTTTATATTGGCTTCTACTGGAGAGTGTTGGAGCCGGCAAAGGCAATGTCCAATGCATATGCCAGTATTCAGAGGGGTTTGGTGTCTGGAAAGAGATTATTTGCTATATTAGATGTTGAAAATCCTATAAAGGATAAGGCAGATGGAATTGAGATAAAGGATTTTAAAGATAAAGTAGAGTTCAGAAATGTAAACTTTGCATATGCTGCAGAGCCTGTGCTAAAGGATATTAATGTTGTAATACCAAAAGGTAAAATGGTTGCCATTGTTGGCCCTTCTGGTGGAGGAAAATCTACAATGGCAGATTTGTTGCCAAGGTTTTATGACATTTCACAGGGAGAGATATTGCTTGACGGCATTAACATTAAGGATTATAAACTGGATAGCTTAATCTCTTTAATGGGTATTGTAACACAGGAGGCAATTCTTTTTAATGATACTGTGTACAACAATATTGCATTTGGTATGAAGGATGTTAAGGAGGAGGATGTGATTAGGGCTGCAAAGATTGCTAATGCTCATAATTTCATTACTCAGATGGAGCAGGGATACCAGACCAATATTGGAGATAGGGGAGCCAAGTTGTCGGGAGGACAAAGACAGAGATTGTCTATAGCAAGGGCAATTTTAAAGAATCCTCCTATCTTGATTCTTGACGAGGCAACTTCTGCTCTGGATACAGAGAGTGAAAGACTTGTTCAGGATGCCTTGACAAAATTAATGGAGAACAGAACATCAATTGTTATTGCCCACAGATTGTCTACAATTAAGAATGCAGATGAGATTATTGTCCTTAAGGATGGTGAAATAATTGAGAGGGGTAATCACAATACACTTGTAGCTAAAGGTGGAATGTATTCGCATTTATGCCAGTTGCAGGATTTTAAATAGATAAACAGTAAATAATAATATTATGAATAAATCTTACAATCAATTAATTGAGGATAGTATTAAGAATAATTGGGACTGCCCAGCCCTTTCGGATTATAAAGGTGTAACTTTATACTATAGGGATGTAGCCAGAAGAATTGAGAAAATTCATATTATTTTTAAGACTTGCGGAATTAAAAAAGGTGAGAAAATTTCTATATGCTCAAGAAATCAGGCAAACTGGGGAGTTGTGTTTTTGGCTTCCCTAACATATGGTGCAGTACCTGTGCCAATTTTGCATGAGTTTAAGCCTGGTAATGTGCATCATATAGTAAATCACTCTGAATCAAGAGTGTTGTTTGTGGGTAATGTGGTATGGGAGAACTTGAGCGAAAGTGAGATGCCAAAATTGGAGGCTATAATTAGAATTGATGATTTTTCTTTGTTGTATTCAAAGGCAACTGAGGTGAGTCAAGCAAGGGAAAACTTGAATAAAATGTTTGGAGAGAAGTATCCAAAGAGCTTTACTCCCAAAGACATAAATTACTACAAGGAGGAGAGTGGAGATGAGTTGGCAATGATCAATTATACCTCTGGAACATCTGGTTTCTCCAAGGGTGTAATGATTCCTTATAGGGCACTGATGTCAAATACCCAATTTGCAAAAGAGGTAATGCCAGAATTGGGAAATGGAAGCAATGTGGTGTCTATG
>JAFYMJ010000101.1 GCA_017556665.1 Bacteroidales bacterium | reverse complement strand
GGACCATTCGCACCAATAATAGACAGAATAAGGGGAGAGTGGATAAAATGTTTCTACATAAAGTTAGGCAGAGACAACACCCTTATGTCCAACAAAGAGAGTATCCAGAAAATTATAGAAGGGATAAAAGGTGGCAGCAGATTCATTACTGTGGATGTAGACCCGCTATAGGCTCAAATTAAAATGTATCATCTTATCTCACAACCACTTTAATGGCATAGAATTACCAATAAGCCATTTTCCGTATTATTGTTGATAACTTTATCTTGGCAAGGGCAAGAATTTCTATTCTCTTAAAAAAGATTTAGTACCTTTGCGTGTTAAAGGTAAAAGAAAAATATGGGAAAAGTTATTGCTATTGCTAATCAGAAGGGTGGTGTTGGTAAAACAACTACCGCTATTAACCTTGCTGCATCGTTGGCTGTGTTAGAGAAACGTGTACTTATAATAGATGCAGATCCTCAGGCTAATACAACTTCGGGACTTAACTTTGACCCCGATTCAAATACAAAGAATACACTTTATGAAGTGTTGATTGGGGAGAGAGAATTAAAGGATATAATACTTGAAACAGAAATAAAGAACCTTAAGATTATCCCATCACATATAAATCTGGTGGGTGCAGAGATTGAGATGCTGGAGATGCCTCAAAGGGAAAATGTCCTTAAGAATGCCATAGAGAAAATTACAGATGAGTTTGACTACATAATAGTAGATTGTTCACCTTCACTTGGACTTATAACAATCAACTCGCTGACTGCAGCAAACTCTGTAATTATACCGGTACAATGTGAATTCTTTGCACTTGAAGGGCTGGGCAAACTGCTTAACACTATAAAACTTGTTCAGACAAGATTAAACCCTCAGTTACAGATAGAGGGCTTCTTGCTTACAATGTTTGACGGCAGATTAAAATATGCAAACCAGATAGTGGAAGAGGTAAGACGTCACTTTGGAGGAATGGTTTTTGATACAGTAATCAACAGGAACGTAAGATTGAGTGAGGCTCCAAGTCATGGAAAACCTGTAATTCTTTATGATGCCCTATCAACTGGTTCAAACAATTATTTAAACTTAGCAAAAGAGTTTATCTCTAAACAACAACAATAATTATGGCAAAAATTCAGACAGGCTTAGGAAAAGGTTTGGGTGCACTAATCACCGACATCAATTCCATTCAGAGTTCAGCTGCAGCAAACAGAGAAGTTATGGCTGCTGCACAACGTCCGTTAACCTCAACTGTTGAGATTGAGATAGACAAGATTGAGCCTAACCCATACCAGCCAAGAACCGAGTTCAATGAGGATGCTTTACAAGAGTTATCGGACTCAATTAAACTTATTGGACTTATCCAGCCAATTACAGTAAGGCCTGTAAGTGGCAACAGATACCAGATTATAAGTGGAGAGAGAAGATTCAGAGCCAGCCAGCTGGCAGGTAAAAAAAGCATCCCTGCATACATTAGAGAGACCGATGACAGAGGAATGCTGGAAATGGCCATTGTTGAGAATGTTCAGAGAGAAGATCTTGATTCAATAGAGATTGCACTTAGCTTCCAACGCCTTATTGAGGAATGCAACCTTACACAGGATGCTATGGCAGAGAGGGTTGGAAAGAAACGTGCAACCGTTACAAATTATCTTAGACTGCTTAAGTTGCCTGCAGAAATCCAGCTTGCCCTAAGAGCAAGAAAACTTACTATGGGACATGCAAAAGCATTGCTTTCTGTTCCAACTCCTGCAAAACAGCTTAAACTTGCCAACCTTATTATTGAGAAAGATTTGTCGGTGAGACAAATTGAACAGAAGGTACAGAATTTGCAAGAGAAAACTAAAAAGAAAGAGTCTGATGATAAAGAGGTTATGGAACTTCCAGAATCTCATTTCAGAGTCATAGAGCTTATTGGCAAATATTTTAACAATAATGTATCTGCCAAAAGGAACGCAAAAGGTGAAGGTGAAATAACAATAAGATTCAAGAATGATTCAGAAGTGGAGGAGTTCTTGAAATCTTTAGAGAAATCTAACTAAGAAGAAGGTGATTAAATTGAATAAAAAATATTCATCAATTCTATTGATTGTATTCTTGTGTATTTGCTCAATTGCAAATGCCCAGATTACCATGTCCAATTTTGTGGCCGGCCCTCCAGGGACAACTCAGGAGCAGCAGACACAGGAAGAGGAGATTCCGCAATCAAAAAAAGTTCCATCCTTTACCATTAAAAGATACTTTAAGGCTCTGGGCCACACAGATTCAATGAAAATTGGACATATGGCTGCAGGTGCGGTAATATTACCGGGTACAGCTCAAATATACAACAAGCACTACTGGAAACTCCCTATTGTTTACGGAGGAATTGGAGGTTGTATAGCTGGAGCTGCTGTAACTGACAACAAAAATTTAAAGACAGGCCTTATAGTTGGAGCTGCAGCTTTTTACTGGGGAAGTATCTTTGATGGAGTTGTAAGCTACAAGAGCACTACAAAACCGCTTCCAGCCAGAGCTACATTATACTCTTTGCTGCTTCCAGGCTTGGGACAGGCCTACAACGGAGATTATTGGAAAATTCCAATCTTTTATGCCGGACTCACTGTAAGCGGCTATTGTTGGGGATTTAACCAGCAACAGTACAACAGATACAGGAAAATGTACAAAGAGTGGGGAGAAGGGACATATAAT
>JAFYMJ010000005.1 GCA_017556665.1 Bacteroidales bacterium | reverse complement strand
GGAATCAATAGTGCAATCAATCTCTCTTAATACTTCGCATGAACGTGCTACAGCAAGAGAAACGGCAATGGGTTCTGTACAACCCAAAGCCGGTTTTACCTCTTTCTTTATCAGTTCTATAATTTCTTGAATTCTGGAATTTTGCATAAACTATTTGCTTTCAAAGAATTTAACCAATTCCTGCATAAATTTATTTAAATCATAATTATACATAGTCTCAATAGGGAATCCTACTACAACGCTTTTGTATGCTCCCTTATAAGCTACAGCCGCTGAAAGATTGTTCTCCCTATATCTTAGAATAGTATAAGAATCAGAAGATGAAGGAACCAATGCATCTACATTCTTAGCTGCATATCCTTGTATGTTACGGCCCAACTCAGTAGTGTATGAATAATCATTTCTGACATCTTTAAAGCCATAAGGATTTACAGTAATATATGCATCACCCTTTACAGATGCGTAATGAGTCATCCATTTGAATTTTAGAACATTCTCTGCAAATTCTTTACCCTCATTTGTAACATTGTAAGACTCATACAAATCTGTAGCCACATTTGTTCCAGAAATAACAATATTGCCACCATTATTGCAATACTCTGCAATTGCTTTCCTAAGTTCTGCAGGGAAAACCTCATATTTTACAGGATTGTCTTCTCTACCAACTTTAGTTTGGGCCTGTTGCCCCATAATAATATCCACTATGTCATATCCATTCATAGTTGCCTTACCTGCAGTAATTGCACCTGTAGAAGATGAAACAAAACTATATCCGCATTTCATTAATGCCAAACCATGAATTTGTGCATAATTGAATGTATTTCCATTAAAAGCAACTTTCTCGTAATTTGCATTTGATGCACCAAATCCAGAAGCGTCATCATCTCTCCAAGGCAACTCTCTTCTAAACTCATATTGGCTACCAATAAATGAAGCATCTTTCATGTAAGGAACTCCATTATCATACTCATTGTTGAAACCTGCAAATGTAGAATCAACCTTAGAGAAAATTGCAGGGGCCGAAACTCTGTTAAAACCATTCACTACCATTGCAACTTTTCCATCTATACCAGATACAATACCTGCAGACAACTCTTCTGACGGGAATGAGGCACCACCATCATTTATAGCTACTACTTTATATGTATGGACAACATCATTTGTAATATCCAATAATGCTGTTGTATCCTTAACTACAATACCATTGTCATATCCATCATTACCCTTCTTTGTATATATGACATAAGCAGAAGGGGTAGCTGTAGGTTCCAATTTATCCTCTCTTGGGCTCCACGACAATCTTACTTTACCATTCTCCAGAATTACAGCAAAGTTCTTTACTGGAAGTGGTTGGATAGTGTATTTTCCACCATTCTCCTTACTTAGGAATCTTACCATTCCTTTATAAATTGCTCTACTTACAACAAATCTGAAACTAGGATCAAGACCAAATCTCATATCTGCAAAATTTTGGTGAGACAATAACTCCAATAACATAGAAGGGACATTTGGAGTTCTTGACTCTGCATAAGATCTGTCCCACAAACCTCTTCTGCTCCAATTCTTATGATAAGTAGCTCTAATGTCATCTACAATTTGAGTCTGAACTATATCTGTATATTCCCTGTTTG
>JAFYMJ010000100.1 GCA_017556665.1 Bacteroidales bacterium | reverse complement strand
CTATCCCTTTTATAGGTATGGAACCGGCAATAAAACCGGCAGCAATACATTCAAAAAGTGGTGTGGTAGGAGTACTTGCAACAAAAGGAACATTCAAAGGGGAGCTATACCTTAAAACCTCTAATAAATATGCCTCAAATATAGAGGTACTTGAGCAAGTAGGTGAGGGACTGGTGGAGATAGTTGAGAATGACAAGATAGAATCAGATGAGGCATACTCACTTCTGGAAAAATATCTTAATCCTATGATTGAAAAGGGGGCAGATCATATTGTGCTTGGTTGTACACACTATCCTTTTCTAACAGATGTAATAAAAGGAATTGTAGGAGACAAGATGGAAATAGTGAATCCGGCACCTGCAATTGCCAAAAGGGTAGCAGAGATTCTTGCTCAAGAAAGATTATGTGTAAGCGAAAAAGGAATTAACACTTTTGTAACAACAGGCAGTAATATTGCTCTAGTAGAGAAAATGGTAAGAGATATAGCTCCTGAGCTTGCCAATTCGGCTATTTTTAATACAATGGTAATATAATTTTCTTAAATTTGTTCTGTTAAAATTATATTAGAATGTCTATATCACAATCAAAAAATAAGGTTATAAGGGAGGTTACCCCTTTATCTGATAGGGATTTCTTCTATATTGCAGACAGAAGCAAGAGTGAGTTTACATATCCAATTCACAGTCATCAGGAGGTTGAACTGAATTTTACAGAGCATGCTGCGGGTGTAAGAAGAATAGTTGGTGACTCTGTTGAGATAATGGGGGATTATGATCTTGTTCTTATTGCAAGTAAAAATCTGGAGCATGTATGGGAGCAACATGAATGCAGGAGTGAGAGGGTAAGAGAAATAACTATACAGTTTTCAGAGGATTTGTTCAATAAGAATTTTACAAATAAGGGCCAGTTTGATTCTATAAGGGAGATGATTTCCAAGGCTCAAAGAGGGCTTTCGTTCCCTATGTCGGCAATACTTAAAGTTTATTCAAGATTAGATAACTTGTCGGCAGAGAAGGATGGCTTTAAAGCTATTCTTACTTTTATGTCCATTTTACATGATTTGTCTGAATGTGAAGATGCTAAAGTGTTGTCAAGTTCATCATTTGCAAAAATTGAGACATATTCAGACAGTAAAAGGGTGCAAAAGGTGCAGTCTTATATAAATGAGAATTATAAATCAGATATAAGACTTCCTGTATTGGCTCAGATGGTAGATATGTCGCCAGTTGCGTTCAGCAGATTCTTTAAGTTAAAGACAGGAAAAAGTTTGAGTGACTATATTATTGATATTAGATTGGGTTATGCATCCAGCCTTTTGGTTGATTCATCAAATTCTATTGCCGATATCTGTTATGATTGCGGATTCAATAATTTGTCAAACTTCAACAGAATTTTTAAGAAAAAGAAGAATTGTTCTCCAAAGGAGTTCAGAGAAAATTTCAGACGAAATAAAAAGATTATATAATGAAAGGTTTAAAGTATTTAATTGTAGTAGTAAGCATTTGTGCAAGCACACTGTTGCATGGGCAAATGAAGGATACCATTGCTTATAGGGTTGAACCTGTAAATAATTGGGTTTTCTTTGGCGATGAGAATCCTGTAGTTGAGATGGTTCTGGTAAATAATTTTATGAATATGCAAAAGAGCAATCTCTCTTGTGTAATTTCTAAAGATACAGGTGAGCCTTTATATACTTTCAAACAGCAAAGTTCAGTTGCGCCAAAAGATTCAGCTACAGTTTCTTTCTCTTTTAATGCCCCGCAACCAGGGTTTTATAGTGTGGTTTTCTCGGCCGACGATAAGCAGATTAAAAAGTTCAATATTGCATATGAGCCAGAGAAAATAGTATCTCCTTACGATGCACAAAAAGACTTTAACTCATTCTGGGATTTGACAATTTTGCAGTTGCATGAGATTAAGCCAGAGTATAAGGTTGTTAAGAACAAAGCTTTGTCGGGAAAATACAGAACAGTTTATGATGTAACAATGAAATCTTTTGAGGGTGAGACAATAAGAGGGTATTGGGCTGTTCCAAAAGGGAAAAAGAATTATCCGGCAGTAATTACATATATGGGATATGGTGCCACTCCATGGGCGCCAGATGTAAATACTCCAGAATGTGCAAAAATGGCCGAGTTCATTATTTCTGTAAGGGGTCAGGCTCTTAATCAGGAGTACAACAAGTATGGAGACTGGTTTACTTATGGAATGTCAAAGAAGGAGACTTATTATTACAGAGGTGCCTATATGGATGTTATTAGAGCCATTGATTTTGTGTACAGCAGAGAGGCTGTGGATAAGACAAAGATTTTTGCTCAAGGTGGCAGCCAGGGTGGTGCGTTTACTTTGGTAGCTTGTGCTTTGGATGATAGAATTGCTGCGGGTGCCCCTCATGTTCCTTTTATGAGTGATTTTGTAGATTATGAAAAACTTGGCAAATGGATAGGTGCAGCTTTAAGGGGCGAAGCTAAAAAGCAGGATGTAGAGTTATCCAAAATCCTGGAGACAATG
>JAFYMJ010000099.1 GCA_017556665.1 Bacteroidales bacterium | reverse complement strand
TTGATTCCATAAATGTAGAGGTTAGTGCAAATATTCTAAAAAATGGTATGGGTGTTGGCATTCCAGGTACAGGTATGATTGGTTTGCATATTGCATCTGCTCTTGCTGCTACCTGTGGAAAATCCAAGTATAAATTGGAGGTGTTAAAAGACTTGGGCGCAAGTTCAATAGATAAGGCCAAGAAACTTGTGGACGATAAGAAAGTTTCAATTACTTTGGCTGATACACCTCTTAAATTATACATAAAAGCAAATGTGACAGGAACTTATAAAGGTGTTGAACATACTGCATCTACCGTAATTAAAGACAATCACGATTCAATTGTAAGTGTGGAACTTGATGGGGTGTCTGTATTTTCAACAGATAATTCTGCTGGGGAAGGCATTTGCAGCTTGTCATCTGTAGAAAAGAGTACTCTTGATTATAAATTATCGGTGAAAGAGATTCTGGAATTTGTGAAATCTGTTCAAATGACCGACATTGAGTTTATACTTGACTCTGTTAAGCTTAATAAAGCTTTGGCGGATGAGGGACTAAGGGCAGACTATGGCCTGAAGGTTGGAAGAACTATTTTGTCGGCTGAGCATAATTCAATATTTGGAGATTCGGTCATGACATATGCAATGGCTGCAACTGCAGCCGCATCGGATGCAAGAATGGCTGGATGCACTATGCCTGCTATGAGTAATTCTGGAAGTGGTAACCAGGGTATTACAGTTACGGTCCCTGTAATTGCAGTTGCAGAAAAGTTACATACAAGCAGAGAAGATTTGGCAAGAGCATTAACATTGAGCCATCTGATAGCAATACATATTAAGGGTTATCTTGGCAAGCTTTCTGCCCTTTGCGGATGTGTTATTGCCTCTACAGGTTCTTCTTGTGGTATAGTATATCTTAAAGGTGGCGGATATGACCAGATTTGTTATGCAATCAAGAACATGATTGGCAATATAACTGGTATGGTTTGCGATGGAGCAAAAGTTGGGTGTGCACTAAAGGTTGCGAGTGGTGTGTCATCTTCAATTCAGGCTGCCGTTCTTGCTATGGATAACATCTGCATCTCATCAAACGACGGTATTATTGAGGATTGTATAGAAAAAACAATTTGTAATTTAGGAACTATTGGATCAAAAGGTATGCAATCTACAGATAAGATGATCCTTGATATAATGGTTTGTAAATAATGAATACAGTTTTTATAGTTTTGCCCATTCTGACATTACTTATGTTCAGTTTGGGCCTTACTTTATCTATAGAAGATTTTAAACTTCTTTTCAGTAGGCCAAAATCTGTTTTGGTTGGCTTATGTGGGCAACTTTTTTTATTGCCTGTTGTTGCCTTTATACTCTCTGTTTTGTTTGATCTTACCCCTTTGTTCTTTATAGGTGTCATGCTTATTGCATGTTCGCCTGGTGGAAGTTCATCCAATATTTTTTCTAAGTTGGTTAATGGCGATATTGCTCTGTCTGTGTCATTGACTGCACTGAGCAGTATTATTACTCTATTTACTATCCCTGCTGTATTGGCTCTGGTTACATGGTACCTTGACAGTAATTTTGCAGTGCAATATGAATTGCCTGTTACCAATCTGCTGATGCAGAATATTGTTTTGATGCTGTTGCCAATAGTTGCAGGTATATTGGTAAAAAGTAAATTTCCAGTTGCAGCAAATAAAATTGATAAGGTATTGTCTAAAATAGCTTTTCCTGCTTTAATTCTTCTTGCTTCAATCTTTTTTATTCAGCATTACAATTCCATTAAGGATAATTTACCGGTATTGGGGGTATGTATTACAGCTTTAATTCTGGGCTCAATAGGATTATCTTCTTTTCTATGCCGAGTGTTTGGGTTTAAAGATAGGGTAAGAAGGACAATAATTATTGAAGTTGGGATGCAAAATGCAGCTCAGGCTATTGCAATTGCATCCAGTCCTTTCATTTTTAATAATGGTGTAATTGCTATTCCGGCAATAGTATATGCCCTTATGATGAATGTGATTCTGCTCTCTTATGTTGGATACTACAAAATAAAACGAGGATAACCAGACGTGGTTATCCTCTTATTTTATGGGCGAATCTATAAGCCGAGTTCTGTACTTTAAACTGCTATAAAAATAGCCTAGAAAGCCTCTATCATTTATCTGTCGCAGCCTACCCCCCAGCAACGGACGAGCAACCCTTAACTGCTGGTATACATGGCCTTGCAGGATGCAGTGGGATACTACTGTAATGTTGCCATTACAATACGTGGGCTCTTACCCCACATTTTCACCCTTACCGTATTGCTACGGCGGTTATTTTCTGTTACCCCTGGCATAAGCTTTCACCTATCTGTGCTTTCCACAGTGCACTGCTCTGTCCTGCCCGGACTTTCCTCCCACAATAATTTGAGCGATAGAGCGATTCGCCGATGCAAAATTACTTAAAATATCCAAAAGTCAATATTACTTGTAAGTAATCTCACTTTGGAAAACTATTCCATTGTCCCTTACACCCTCTATATAAATTCTGTTGTCTGAGTAGTATCCCATATTAATTTTTAGGTTTTCACCTAACTGAGCCTCGCTGATATAGTTTATTTTAAGGTCTGTAATCTCTTTTTCCTTCATAAGTTCAATTGGCAGCGAGTCAATAACCCATTCAACATATTCTGCATTATTGGCGTGTCCGTTCATGTCTATATCTGAATAGACAACTTTTTTCTCTCTTACAAACTCCAGATTGTTGTCGGGAAGAGAAATTTTATCACATGGAGTCTCTATAATATCTTTTTTAAAAGATTTTTCTTCAACCGACGGATCGGTTTCAAATATGGTTCTTCTTTCTATTCTGCG
>JAFYMJ010000098.1 GCA_017556665.1 Bacteroidales bacterium | reverse complement strand
GGTGTTAGAGGAATCAATATTGATGAGGGTGATGAAGTAATTGGTACAATTTGTGTAGACCCTAAATCTAACGAGGACAATCACCAGACAGTTTTGGTGGTGAGCGAGAATGGTTATGGCAAAAAATCTATTGTTGACGACTATAGAATTACCAATAGAGGAGGTAAAGGAGTGTGGACCATTAACGTAACAGAGAAGACCGGCAAGCTTATAGCTTTGAAACTTGTATCGGATGACAAAGATTTGATGATTATAAACAAATCTGGAGTTGTCATTAGAATGGCAATATCTGATATAAATGTTTTAGGCAGGGCTACTCAAGGTGTCAAGTTAATTAACATTAGAGAGGGGGACAGTATTGCTGCTGTTTGTGTTGTAAACAAAAGTGAAGATAAACCCGTAGAAATAACAGAAGAATAATCAATTATATTAAACTAATTTTATAAGTATGAAAAAACTATTAAGTTTATTAGCCCTTGTGCTAATTGTGTCTCAAGTGAGTGCACAAACTAAAGCTGCATCTGACGCTCTAAATGCTTGGAAAAAAGCTAAAGCAGCTGTAGAGAAAAAAGATGTTGCTCCAAACTGGTTAAAACTAAGTACTGCTTACGTAGGTTGTTATGAGGCTCCTATTAAAGGTATCTGGTTAGGTGCTGCTCAAATGGAGGCAAAACTTCTTCTTAAAGACCAACCTGTTCTTTCATCAGAGCAAGTTGAGAAAGCTGGCCAAATCTTTACTAAAGATTCTTATATTGACAAAGAGTTGTACTATTCTCAAAATGGTCAATTGACTGCATTCGTTATCACCAAACCTGCTATGGAGGGTGATGCTCTTAATATGGCTCTTGAGTCTTTGGATAAAGCAGCTGCTTTGGATACTAAAAATGCATTGGCAAAAGACATTGCTGCAACAACTAAAGGTATTCAAGATGCTTATTATTCAGCTGGTATGTCATACTACAACGTTGGTGAGTATGCAAAAGCTTCTGTAGATTTTGAGAAATCATTCTATGTATCTACCAGACCTTGTATTGGTCAAATTGATACAGCTATGATTTACTATGCTACAATTACTGCAAGCTATGCAGCTGATCATGACAGAACTTTAGAGCTTGCTAAAGTTGCTCTTGATTATAAATATGATGGTAAAGGTGATCTTTATGCTACTATAGCTGCTTCTCACAAAGAGAAAGGCGATACTCTAAAAGCTAAAGAGACTCTTGCTAAAGGTTTTGAGTTATATCCTACTAACCAAAGTGTATTGGTTGCTTTAATCAACATCTACATGGAGTCAAATGACGATCCTGAGAAGATTATTGCAATTATTAAAGTAGCTCAACAAAATGAGCCAACAAATGCTTCTCTAGTTTATGCTGAGGGTAACCTTTACAGAAAACTTAACAAATATCAAGAGTCTATTGATTGTTTCCACAAATCTGGTGAGATGGACCCTACATACATTTTTGCTCCATTTGCAGAGGGTTGTGCATACTATGATTGGGCTGTAGAGATTCAAAACCAAGCTCAATTGGAGATGGATGATGCTAAATACAATGCTCTATTGGAGAAAATGGAGGCTGCATTGAACAGTGCTGCTGCTCCTTTTGAGAGAGCTTTTGAGATTTCTCAAGACCAAGAGATTAAAGTTGCTTGTGCTGAGTATCTTAAAAATATCTTCTTCCGTCAAAGAGAGAAATCAGAAGAGGGTAAAGCAAAATATGAGAAATACAATTCATTTGTAGAGAACGCAGGAAACTAATTGAATTTTCTATAAAATTGGGGGCTAGCCATTGCGGTTAGCCCTTTTTTTGTACCAAGTTGAGTTTTTTTAGTTAAGTTTGTAAATTGTATAAATGTTTTACCTAAGATTCATTTACCTATGGGACTTAGAAAAAAAATCTTTTTGGGTTGTATTGTAATAGCCTCTGTACTGTTGCTCTCCAGTGTGATGGCAATGTATGAGCTTGTTGTAATGAGGCAAAATGTTACAAAACTTATTTCGGCCAACATATCAAGTCTGAATATATCCAATAATCTTATTGAGATTACAGATGAGTACAATTTCCAGCTTTTAAGAAGTATGGGAGACAATATACCAGCAGATATTCCAAACATTGAAGAGGACTCCAGATTCCTTGATTGTTTAAAGGATTTGTTGGGCAACTATTCTCCTATTGACGATAAAGTGGCTGTGGATTCTGTGAGATATGCTTTTGCTGCATATATGCATATATTGGATGACGCCACTTATGTGTGGGTAGACAATTCTTCTAACAAGAGGAAATGGTATTTTGAGAAGCTTTATCCTGTTTACATGAAACTTAGAGAGTATATTCAAGATCTTAACCAGGTTTCGCAAGATGCTTTGGTAAAGAACTATGAAGAACTCAGCAACAGCTTTTACAGAAGTATTATGCCAGGCGTTGTGGCTGTGTGTGTGGGTATTATAATGGTGTTTCTTTTCTATTATTTTACAAATCATTATTTTATTTCACCTATGCTTTCTGTAATTAAAGGAATTCAAGGGTTTGTATTGTACAGAAAGAGCTATACTGTAGAGATAAATTCAGATGATGAACTAAAGGATTTGAACGATAGCATTAAGCAGTTGGTAGATGCAAACAAGAAGCTGTTAAAACAAACAAAATATGAATCTTAGTGTAATAAGCAGATCTATTGGTATTTCGCTTTTATTCAATGCGGGATTTATGTTTATAGGTGTTATTGTTTCCATTATATATGGATTCGATGCTGCCTTTTCCCCATTGTTGCTAAGCGCATTCATTACTTTGTTGGCTGGATTGTTCCCTTTAATTTTTGTAAGGGATACAAATAACATAAATTTTAAAGAGGGAATTACAATTGTAGTTTTTGCATGGGTGCTTTCTTGTTTGTTTGGAATGTTGCCTTATGTTTTGTGGGGAGGAGAGTTTTCGCTTATAAATGCATGGTTCGAGAGTGTATCGGGATATACAACAACAGGTTCAACAATTTTGAACAATATTGAGGCATTGCCCAAATCACTTGTATTCTGGAGGTCTGCAACCCATTTTATTGGTGGTATTGGTGTTGTTATTTTTATGCTTATTATTCTGCCAAGTGCAAGTACATTCAGAACAAGAATCAGTAAGGTGGAGATTTCTGCACTATCTAAGCAAAACTATAAATTCAAGACCAAGCAGACAATAGGGGTTATTGCATCTACTTATGTTGGTTTGTTTCTTGCAGCAATGTTCAGTTATGTCTTGGCAGGAATGGATTGGTTCAATGCAATAAACCATGCCTTTAGTGTTGCGGCTACCGGTGGTTTCAGTACATTGAACAATTCAATTATGGGATTTGACTCTACTGCTATAGAACTTGTTTCAATATTCTTTATGTTCCTGTGCGGACTACATTTTGGATTGATCTATTCTTTCTTTGTACAACGCAGTGCAAAAATCTTTTCATCGCCTATAATCAAATTTTATACTTTATCTCTGTTAATTGCAACGTTGCTTATAACAATAGATAATCTTGCTCATGGCACATATACAAACTGGCTGGTTGCATTAAAACAGAGTGCGTTCCATGTAGTATCATATGCATCTACAACTGGTTTTGCAGCTCATGATACAGCTATATGGCCTAATTTATCTATAATATTGTTAATCTATTTGTCTATACAGTGTGCATGCTCGGGTTCTACAACAGGTGGAATAAAGGCAGACAGGGTTTTGATATTTGTAAAATCATTCATAAACAGAATAAAGACGGAGTTGCATCCAAAGGCGGTTCTTCCACTTAGAATTGGGCAGAATGTAATAGGAGATGAGATGGTAAGTGCTGTAAATCTATACATAGTGCTATACCTTGCATTTATGCTTGCTGGTGCTGCAATCCTTTCTGTTATGGGATTGGACTTTATGGATTCTTTCTCTGCATCAATAGCAAGTTTAGGTAATGTTGGACCTGGTTTTGGATCTGTTGGCTCGCTTGGCAACTTTTCTGAATTTCCAATATTTGGCAAGTTTATCCTTACATTGGAGATGTTGTTAGGCCGTTTGGAGATATACACTTTGGTTCTTGTTTTTATAATCTGGAAGAAACAGTAGATTATGGCAGTTGAGAAGTTTTTGGCCAGTCAAATGGCAGAAAATCTTGGCTTTCCTCCAACAGAAGGGCAAAGAGAATTATTTGACAAATTGTCTGAGTTTGTTATTGCTCCTTCTGCCGACAAATGGTTAATGGTTATAAAGGGGTATGCCGGTACAGGAAAAACTTCTGCTATATCTGCATTTATAAAACTTCTTAAAGAGATTAAGAAAAAGTATATTTTGATTGCTCCTACAGGCAGAGCTGCAAAAGTGTTGAGTAATTATTCCGGGGTAAAGGCCAAAACTATCCACAAACAGATTTACAGACAGAAATCGCTTACAGACAAGCAAGCTCAGTTCAAGCTTGATATAAACAAACATAAGGATACTTTCTTTATAGTTGACGAGGCCTCGCTTATTACTATAGGGACAGATTACGGCTCTTCAATATTTGGATCTGGAGATTTGTTGGAAGACTTGTTTACATATGTCCGCTCTGGGGTAAACAACAAACTTATTTTAATGGGGGATTCTGCACAGTTGCCTCCAATTGGCTTAGAGGAGTCTCCTGCTCTTGATTTTGATTATTTGAGCGGGTATGGAGATTTTGAAAGTTCGGTCTTGCCAGATGTTGTAAGGCAAACAAAAGAGAGTGGTATATTGTATAATGCCACTTTACTTAGGGAGCAGATAGAAGATGGAGATTTGTCTGACCCTTTATTCAAGACAAAAGGTTTTGATGACTTTAGAAAGATAAATGGGGGAGAGTTAATAGAGGAGCTTACCAATGCAATTGATAAGTTTGGTATAGACGATGTAGTTGTTTTGTGTCGCTCAAATTTAAGGGCTAACAAATACAATATGGGTATCAGGCAGAGTGTCCTGTTTATGGAAGAGCAACTTACAAAAGGTGATAAGCTGATGGTTGTAAAGAACTGTTACCAGTTTCTTGAAAATGTAGAAGACCTGGATTTTATAGCAAATGGTGATGTTGCCAAACTTGAAAAGATATGGGGATACGAGGAGAGATATGGATTGCACTTTGCTTCTGCAATACTCTCTTTCCCAGATTATGACAATATAGAGCTGGATGTAAAGGTTATTTTGGATACACTTGAATCAACATCAGCATCATTGGATTCAGAACAACAGAAGGCCCTGTTTGAGGGTGTGTATGCAGATTACAGTCATATAACAACCAAGAAGAAAAGGATGGAGGCTGTTAGGGAAGACAAATACTTTAATGCCTTGCAGATTAAATATGCAACAGCCATTACCGGTCATAAATCGCAAGGTGGACAATGGAAGTGCGTTTTTGTAGATAACTCCTTATGGAAAGAGGATATTTCTCTGGATGACAAAAAATGGCTTTATACGGCAATTACCAGAGGAATAGAGAGGGTTTATCTGGTTAATTTTAAGGAAAAATATTTTAAATTATAGATATGAAACAAATTGCAAAGTTTTTTTTGGTGGCGGCAGGCTTGATTTTTACTGCAACACAGTTGTACTCAGCAAATTCGTCGGCTGAGGAAAAGAAAGATTTGACATTGGAACAGATTCTTACCTCTATTCCGGAGGGGATTGTAAATCCTCTGCCAAGGGTAGGAGAGTGGATAGACAAGAACAATGTAAAACTGTACAAGCAAGAGGATAGAAAGTTCAAAGCCTACTCATATAATGTTAAGACTGGTGATATGACCGCTTTGGAGGCAGATGAGAGTGCAAAAAGGTTAGGACTTGTCTCTAAAGAGCTACTGGATTTTTACAAGACAGAGCAAGGTAAAAAGGCTACAAATCCTACTCTTTCTCCCGACAAATCAAAAATCGCATACACAGATGCAAACAATAACCTTTGTGTATACAATATTTCAGACTCGTTAGTGAAGCAACTTACAACAGACGGTACAAACCTTATTATGAACGGTTATGCATCGTGGGTGTACTATGAGGAGATTTTGGGCAGACCAAGCAGATATAAAGCATTCTGGTGGAGTCCAGACAGCAAAACACTTGCATATTACTGGTTTGATGATACACAAGTCCCTTATTTCCCAATATACGATTCCAAAGGTCAATATGGCTCAATTACAGAGACTCACTACCCTAAAGCTGGAGACAAGAACCCAGAGGTAAAGGTTGGTTTTGTAAATATAGAGAGTGGAAATACAATTTGGGCAGATTTCAATAAAGAAGATGACCAGTATTTTGGTATTCCGTTCTGGAATGCAGATGGAACCAGATTCATTATTCCGTGGATGCCAAGAGAGCAGAATAACCTTATTCTGTATACTGTCAATCCTGCAGACGGTTCCAAAACACAAATCTATAACGAGACCCAAAAAACCTGGATTGACTGGATGGAGGATATGCAGTTTACATCTGAGGGTTTCTATATGGTAAGAGATTTTGATATGTGGGAACAAATCTATTTCCAGTCTTTTGACGGGACAAAACTAGAGAAGATAACAGATGGCAAGAACTGGGGAATCAAGTTTGTGAAAGTAGATTTGAAAGAGGGGGCAATTTATTTTACAGCCCGCAGAGAAGTCTCTACCAGAAACGATTTTTATAAAGTAGATCTTAAGACCAAAAAGATTACAAGATTGTCGGTAGGGGAGTATAACTATTCTCAGGTTGTCCTTTCTCCCGACAACAAAAACTTTGTGGCAGTATATTCAAATACGGTAACCCCAACTCAGGTTGCAGTTATAAGCATAGGCAAGAAGCCAGTTGTTAAGGTTATTGCAGACTCAAAAGGAGAGAATTTTGATAAATATAATCTGGCAATTGGCAAAATGCTTTCAATTACAACAGATGAGGGATATGTTTTGCCTGCACAGATAATTTATCCTGTGGATATGGACTCAACAAAGAGATATCCAGTGCTTGTGAGTATGTATGGCGGTCCTAATGCCGGTACTGTTATGGATACCTGGAAAGGTATAAATGAAAAGACCCAATGGTGGGCAAAT
>JAFYMJ010000097.1 GCA_017556665.1 Bacteroidales bacterium | reverse complement strand
GCCTTCATATGCAGTTTGATATCGTATACCAATGGAAGCGGTCAGAATTATGATTTTCCATTGGATATAAGGTCATGCAAATCTCTTGCTACAAAAGATACAGTTACACTCACATTTATTGGCGATGTAATGTTGCACGGCAGACAGCTTAAACATGCACTAAAAGAGGCATCAAACAGCAATGCTCCTGAATCATACAATTTTGAAAACGCATTCAAACATATTGCCTCAGAAATAAGACAGGCAGATATTGCTGTTGCCAATATGGAATTTCCAATAGGTGTTGCTCCGTACGCTGGATATCCATTGTTCTCTGCCCCAGAATCCATAATATGGTATGCAAAAAAATATGGTTTCAACTTGTTTCTGTTGGCAAATAACCATATAATGGACCAGGGTAAGAAAGGGTTCCTGAGCACAATTGAAGCATACAAGAGGAATAACGCAGACTATGTTGGTGCGTACCTTAACAAAGAGGATTACCAAAATGAGTATCCTAAGATTATTAGAATTAGAGACTTAAAGATTGCATTCCTAAACTTTACATATGGCACAAACGGAATTCCTGTATCTGGTGATTGTTACGTAAACAGAATTGACACGTTACAGATAAAGGAATCAATTGCAAAGGCAAAAGGTAAAGGGGCAGAGATTATAATTGCATTGCCGCATTGGGGTGAAGAATACCAGCAAAAAGCGAACAACAGGCAAGAAGAGCTGGCAAATTTTATGATAAAAAATGGTGTTGACATCGTTATTGGTTCACATCCTCACGTTACCCAAAATGGATATATAACCAACAAGAATGTTGTCTTTTACTCTTTAGGAAACTATATATCCAACCAGTCTGTTCCACCAGAAACTCAACTTGGGCTAATGGTAAAGATTAAAATTGCCAAAGATCTGATAAATAAAGAGAGCTATATTACAGAGGTACAACATGAATATTTATGGTGTTTCAGAAGTGGGGAGCTTTATAAAGATTACACCGTGGTAAAAATCAATGATATAATAAATTGCAGAATCCCAGGTCTGGATTCGGTAAAAAGAAAGAAGGCTATTGATACATTCAATATAATAAATGACAAAAAGCCCATTAAAAACTACACATTAAACATTAACTGATGGCAGAAAAGAAAATAGAATTAACAGAAATTGATCCCGTTGACATCTTAGGGGTAAACAATAAAATACTTGACAGATTGGCATTCTACTACCCAAAACTAAAAGTGGTAAGCAGAGGTAACATCATTACTCTTAAAGGAGAACATAAAGATATGAGCTCTTTTGAGAAGAAAATAAATGAGCTTATAAATAAAAGGGCCAAAAAGAGAAGCCTGAATTTGGACGATGTTGACCAGCTTTTTGAAGGTATAGATTATACTACACCAGCTGCAGGAGCTTTAAACACTTTGGAGATGACAGCAGATGGGCTTCAAGGTGCTGTTCTGGACACTTCAAAAAGTGACATTATTGTATACGGCAATGATGGAAAGGTTGTAAGGGCAAGGACTAAAAACCAGAAGAAACTTGTAGACAGCTACTATAAACATGACCTTGTTTTTGCTATAGGACCAGCAGGTACAGGTAAAACATACACAGCAATTGCACTGGCAGTGAGAGCACTAAAGAACAGAGAAGTTAAAAGACTTATCCTAACAAGACCTGCAGTTGAGGCTGGAGAGAGACTTGGTTTCCTACCTGGAGACCTAAAAGACAAACTGGATCCATACCTACAACCATTATACGATGCCTTAATGGATATGATTCCACCTCAGAAACTTAAAAGTTATATGGAAGATGGAACAATCCAGATAGCTCCTTTGGCATATATGAGAGGAAGGACACTTGAGAGTGCCTTTGTGATTCTGGATGAGGCTCAGAATACAAGTCTTGTGCAGCTTAAGATGTTCTTAACCCGTATGGGCAACAATGCCAAGTTTATTGTAACAGGAGATGCAACACAAATAGATCTTCCCAACAAACAAGACTCTGGTCTTGCAAGGGGGATGGAATTGCTAAAAAATGTAAAAGGAATTGGAATTATAAACTTTACAAAAGAGGATATAGTAAGACATCCTCTTGTAAGTAAGATTGTTAAAGTTTTTGAAGGAATAGAGTAGTAAGTGTGGAAGCTTACCAGCTTCCACCTGCTCCTCCTCCACCAAAGGATCCACCTCCGAATCCTCCAAAGCCACCACCGCCAAAACCGCCACCACTATAACTTCCTCCCCTGTTTCTACCGGCAGAACTTAAAATGGAACTTAATATTACGGCATCGGCAGTACTCATTCTTCTGCCTCCTCTGCCACCACCATAATTTTGAGTATTTCCATCGCCACCTTTAAACATCGCATAAATAAATAGCGCTATAAGGGCAAGGACAACAAGTGATGGAATAATGCTTACCTCAACATCTGAGTCATTTACAGAGATTTCTCCACTTATTATAGGCATCAAACGGTTTAGGGCTGCGTTTATACCACCATAATAATCCTCATTCTTAAAATAAGGAATCATATCTTTCTCTATAACTCTT
>JAFYMJ010000096.1 GCA_017556665.1 Bacteroidales bacterium | reverse complement strand
ATTTTTATCCTTCATGTAAGGGTAAATGTGAGCCAATATTAAACTTTATGCTTAAAGGTTTGGATGTTGAGAAAGGAAAGGAGGGGGCAACGGTTTCTGCAACAACACCCCAAGACTTGGAAGTACTTTATGAAGATGATCATATAATTGCCGTAAATAAACCCTCAGGAGTCCCTTCTGTCCCTGGAAATATCCCAATTGGATCTGTTGCAGAACTTTTGCAGCAGAAGTGCAAGACAAATATTTTTCCTGTGCACAGGTTGGATATGGATACGTCGGGAGTATTGGTATTTGCAAAGGATATTGATTCATACAAAGTTATGCAAAGCCTGTTTGCATCAAGGAGTGTTCATAAAGAGTATGTTGCTCTGCTCGGAGGTATTCTTCTTCCCGACAAAGGTGAAATCAATCTCCCTTTGAATGAGGATTACAACCATAGACCTGCACAGATGGTTGATTTTGAGAATGGAAAAGAGTCTGTAACAAAATATGAGGTATTGGAGAGAGACTATGCAAATAGTCTTACAAGAGTAAGGTTTGTTCCAATTACAGGGAGGACACACCAGCTGCGTCTCCATTCTGCACATAGCTTGGGGTTGGGGATACCAATAGTAGGGGATACCCTTTATGGTGGAATACCATCTGCCAGACTGATGCTTCATGCAGAGAGTGTTACTTTTGAACATCCTGTAACGCATAAAGATATCTGTATACGCAAAGAGACCGGGTCAAATGAATTTTGATCCGGTCCTTATCTTTTTTACAGATACCCAACCGCACAGCAACAGGCAGGGTCTTCCATTGGTGCTCTTAGCTGTTAATCCAAGGCTCAATTGCAAATGTGCCACCCATTAGCTCTTGGGTAACCTTATTTACAATATCGTGGCCACGTGCACCGTTTGTAAAGTAAACAAAACATTTGTTGTGCTCTGGTAAAATAATGAACAGAGCTCTAAAGTTTCCGTTGTTTCCCCAGTGCCATACAGCTTTTCCAAATTGAGGATTCTGCTCAACTCCTACACCTAATCCCCAATACATAGTGCTGTCGCAATCTCTATGCTCTTTTGCGTATCTTATTGCCTTTGGTGCATCAGGGGCAATGTTTGTCATGGCTACTGCAGCAGGGTCATTTGAATTGATTCCATCCATTAAGGTCTTGACAAATTTTATGTAATCTGCTGCTGTTGTTCTAAGTGTATAACCTACATTGGCTCTTGGGTGTCTTCCTTTACCTCTGTTTTCACCTTTACGGTTGTATCCATCTAAAGCAAGTGTGTCATATTTCTCTTCCCATGCGTAAGAGGTGTTTGTCATTCCAAGTGGGGCAAATACCTCTTCTGTTGCAATCTCCTGGATTGTTTTCCCTTTAATTGCCTCTACAGCTCTTTGTAGAAGGGCAAAACCTTCTCCAGAGTAGCCATAGCATGAATCAGCCTCAAATTTGAATGTGATATGTGAAGTTGGCCATTGATCAGATGATGGAGATGCACTCCAGTTTGGAAGACCTGTTCTGTGGCTTAGTATAATTCTTGGAGTAAGTTTTTTAGCCATCTCCAGACTTTGTTCTTTGGTAAATCTTCCATAATCTCCACCCTCTTTTTCAAATCTGTCCAGATTTGTGTATTTCTCTACAGGTGTATCCAAATCAATCTCACCTCTTTGAGCCATTTTGTTTACTATATATGCAAACACAACTTTGCTAAGTGATGCAGCTTGGAACACACTCTCATTTGAATGCATTTTTAAAGAGTCTGTTTGCCCTTGAGTGTAAAACTGAGGGTTAAAGATCTCTTTACAATAAAATGTGTCATTTGGGGCAATGTACGCTACAGATATTGCCGGAACACTGTCTGTTGCAATTATTTGGGCAAAAGCTGTGTCCAATTTACTGTAATCTTTCTGTTTTGTTGTACAGGCTACAACAGCAAGAAGCAGTACAAATGAGTAAATGATTTTTTTCATGATTTTATTTTTTTATTGTCTTTTTTCCAAAAAGTTGATGGTAAAGTTCCCTTACAATTACTACAGGTGAAGTGATGGCAATTAATATAAGCCACTCTTTAGTGCTTATTGGTTCTGTATTGAATACCTCTCCTCCAAATTGTACAATAAGGTATGTTGTTACAAGAATAAGTATTGAAGTTCCCCAGAATTTATTGTTTTTCATCAAGCCGTCAAAAACAGACTTTTCTTTTCCAATAACTCTTGCATTGAACATGTTCCACCAGTTCAATATCATATATCCTGCAAAGAATTCCGACATGCTGATATCACCCAAGAAAGTGATGGAATTTTTATTTCCCCATAGGACAAATGTGCACAATGCCCATACAAAAATACCAAATCCAAATATAGCTTTGGCCAACGGCTTGTTTATGATAAACTCACTTCTGTCCCTTGGGCTGTCGTTAAGGACATTCTCATCTGCAGGTTCACTTGCAAGTGCTATTGCTGCCAATGAGTCCATAACAAGATTTATCCACAAGAATTGTGTAACTGTAAAAGGCATCTCTATTCCAATAACAGGACCAAACAGGGCAACAAGACAAGCCGATACATTTATTGACAATTGGAAGAACAGGAAGTTCTTGATATTCTTGTATAATGACCTTCCCCATTTTACACCAGTTACAATACTTGGAAATGCATCGTTAAGGAGAATAATGTCAGAAGCCTCTTTTGCAACTGATGTTCCGGAACCCATAGCTATACCAACATCTGCATGATTAAGAGAAGGGGAGTCGTTTACACCATCTCCTGTCATTGCACAGACATAATTCTGGGCCTGCGCCCATTTAAGGATATCAAGTTTGTCTATAGGTGTACATCTGGCAATAACATTAGGGAACGGACGTTTGTTGCCACCATTATGTGTTTGGGTAAAGAAATCTTTAGCTTCAACAGCCCATATATCTTTAAACCCTGCCTGGCTTGCAATCTCGCTGCCTGTTTTAAGGTTGTCTCCGGTCATCATTACAACATCTATTCCCGCTTTGTAACATTTGTTTATTGCCTGTGGTACATCTGTCCTTACCGGATCTTCAATAAACCATGTTCCTATGTATTTGCAGTTTTCAAGTGTCTGACCCTCTTTCAATCTCTTTTCAATTGCACTGTATCCGCAGGAAAGATCAATTTCTGCTGCAGAAATGGCACGTCTGCCTCTCTCTTGCTGCAAAGAAACTTTAGACAAATATGCATCATACCCAATTATCCTTGCTATTACCTCAGGTGCCCCTTTAATAACACATATCTGCTCACTGGTAAACATCCCCTTTGCGTATGTAACCATATATTTGGTAGAGCTGGAGAAAGGGATACTTTCAACTATTTTGTAAGTTTCCCTAATTTTATGTGTCTTTGTTTTTCCAATTTCCTTTAGAATAGCTCCCTCTGTAGGGTTTCCTATAACATTGTCCTCACTGCCCCAGTTTGCTGTTGAGTTAATTGCTCCAATTCTGGCTAAAAGTTCCTCATTTTGAGGCTCAACATCCTTATCTACAACACTCATGCAGTTTTGGGTAAGTGTACCTGTTTTGTCGGTGAAGATAAGGTTTACAGCTCCAATAGTCTCGCATGCATGCATCTTTTTTACCAGATTGTGCTCCTTTGCCATAGTCTTCATAGAGAATGCAAGAGCCAGGGTCACCGATAAAGGGAGCCCTTCCGGTACAGCAACAATTATTACAACTACTGCAGACATAAGGAATTGCAGAACTGTAAGGAGTGTTTCTACTGTAAAAGTAAACTGATAGTTTGTCCAATGTACAATATTGAGTATTACAAAAATAAGTGATGCAATAGAGAATGCGAGAATGCTTATTTTCTTTGCAAGTTCGTCCAGTTTCTCCTCCAGCGGCGTTCTGTTTTTTGTCTCAGAAAAAGCCTGTTGGGTTGTTTTGCCAATTTCGGTAGTATCTCCAACTTTTACAACGTATCCCTCTCCAAGACCCTGCTCAATTGTTGTTCCACGCAATACAAGATTGGGTGCAAAACCGGAGCCTGTGTAGATGTAATTTATAGGATACTTTGCTACTGCTACAGATTCACCAGTCATGCTGGATTCGTTCACTTTAAGCTCTGTAGCACTAAAAAGCTCAATATCTGCAGGTATCTCATCACCAGCTGCAAGGATTACAACATCTCCAACAACAATCTGGTCTTTTGTAATCTCTACAACAGCCCCATCCCTTCTTACCTTTACAAGTTCAAAGTCTTTGGTTGATTTCATGGAATCGAATTTCTTTTTTGCATCCCATTCCTGATAAAAACCTACACCTGTTGCAATTAGTATAGCACATAATATGCCTATTGATTCAGTAAAATTACCATGTATAATTCCAAATATAAGCGATATTACAGTAGCAACAAGCAATATTATAATTAGTGGGTCTGTAAATTTCTCCAAATACAATTTCCACCATGGGGTGGTAGGAGGGGGTGTAAGCAAGTTTAGTCCATACTGTTTTCTGCTCTCTTCCACTTGCTCTTTACTAAGTCCTCTTTTTATGTCAATGTTCATTTGTATACAATAATATTTATGTTCGCAAAAATAGTTATTATTTGTTATTAATGCTAAATTTGCGGGTGTTAATAAACTAAGGTAAAATACTTATTTAAAGATTATGAGTGAGCAAATTGTTATGCTGGGTACCGGCAATGCGGTTGTAAAAAAATGTTTCAATACCTGTTTTCTCCTAAAGACTCAAAATGAGTTGCTTATGGTTGATGCAGGTGGCGGAAATGGAATTTTATCACAATTGGACAGAGCCTGTGTAAATGTTACAGATATTCATAATCTTTTTATAACACATTGTCATACAGACCATATTCTTGGAGCAGTATGGATTGTGAGAATGGTTACAGCTGCAATGCTTTCAGATAAGTATTGTGGAGACTTTACAGTTTACAGCCATAAAAAAGGGATAGATACCCTTATGACAATATGCAATCTTGTACTTCCATATAAGAATATGGCATACGTAGGCAAGAGAGTTCACCTTAAAGAGTTTGAGAACGGTGACAATCTTGTTATTGGTGAGTTAAATCTCAAATGTTTTGATACCCTTTCCACAAAAGAACCTCAGTACGGATTCAGGGCAACACTCCCAAGCGGCAAAATTTTGGTATGTCTGGGAGACGAGCCGTTCAATCAAGGCAATACAGAATATGTAAAGGGGGTAGATTATCTTATGTGCGAGGCATTCTGCCTGTACAAAGACAGGGATATTTTCAAACCATATCAGAAACACCACAGTACAGCAAAAGATGCTGCCCAATTGGCACAGGAACTTGCTGTCAAGAATCTTATTCTGTATCATACAGAAGACAAGACAATTGATACCAGAAAAGTTGAATATACCAAAGAGGCAGCCCAATTCTTTACCGGCAACATTTTTGTGCCAGAAGATTTGGAGACAATTGTACTCTAAATCTCAAATGTAATTCCTATTGTAGGCATCAGTGTTCCACTGTTAAGAGGAATTGTTTTCATTACGTACTTCTGCTCATTTGCAGGAGCATTAGGATTTGCAATTTCCCCTGTAGGTAAAATGCCGTCTGCAATGTCAATTTTGTTGTTGGTTATATTCTGGATATCAAGGTATAGCCCAAGTATCCATCTCTTGAATACAAACTGCTTGTCAATCCTAATGTCTATCTGGTAGAATCCGTCCAGTCTCAAACTATTGTACAATGCATAGTTTAGGTATGGTTTCCCCTGAGAATCCCAAGCCTGAACCAAGGAACTTTTATCTATGTCATACGGGGTGTATGGTGCCCCTGCTGTAGCTTTTAATCTGGCTCCTGCACTCCATCCTCTATTGAATTTATAGCTTCCCGACAAATTAAGGATAAATTTGTTGTCCCATGCAGATGCTATATCTTT
>JAFYMJ010000095.1 GCA_017556665.1 Bacteroidales bacterium | reverse complement strand
TCTACAACCTCTTTCCAGGCAATATCCATCTCTTCCAGAACAGCCCTCCCCTTTTCTGTTAGAGAAAAATATTTGCGGGGTGGACCCATAAGGCTCTCTTCCCATCTGTAACTGAGCAAACCCTGATTCTTGAGTCTTGTAAGTAAAGGGTACAATGTCCCCTCTACAACAATCATTTGTGCCTCTTTTAACTCAGAAATTATAACAGATGCATATGCATCTTTCTTTCTTAGAATATTCAGAATACAATATTCCAGAACACCTTTCCTAAGCTGAGACTTTATATTATCAACATTAACATCACTCATAATACAACTATTTGACGTTTGTAAACTTCCTCAAATTTTCTGCAGTAACCGGCAAACCCAGCATCTCACATTTCTGCACTGGAGTCTCTGCTAGAGGAACAGCAATCCACAAAATAATGTAAACCCAGAAACCTGTACCTGCAAACAACAGGGTTATAACAAACAAAAGTCTAAAGATTAGGCATCACATCCAAGATATGCAGCAATACCACCACAAACTCCTCCAATAGACTTGTTTAGGGAATTCCTATAAAATTTTTTATTTGGAGACATTCCATTGAACAAGTCGCCAGCAAAAGCATAAGTTTCACTTTGCGACGAATCTGTGTATGCCTCTCCGTCTGGCATACCAAGTTGTGATATTACACTATTTACAATATCAATGTCTACAACATTCCTGAACTCTGTCAATTTTTCTGAGAACAATTCAGCTATTCTCTCCTCTATACTGTCCATAACCTCTGCAGACTGGATCCCCAGCTTGCTTTTTGTTCTAAAAGCCTCCAGATAATTCTTTAGTTTATAATAAGCATCTTCCTCTACAGAAAAACTTCTGCCTCCAACTGCAATATTTACTACTTTCTTCATTTGACCGTATTTTTAAATTAACTGATTATCTAACAAGCTAACCCTTATATTGTTTTTCCTCACAACAGGGTATTTTGCAATACAAATATATATACTATTTATAGTACTATGTATTGCATAGTACTATAAATAATAAAAAAGAGCTGGAGGAACTCTCTCCAACTCTTTATATAACTTCTATAGACATTGCTACACTATTGATAACCAGCTTTATAATTTAATGATTACTCTTTTTTACAAAGCTCTTAAAAATGTAACAACGCTGTTTCCCTTTTGCTGATTAGTTAGCTGGGGTCTCAGCAGGTGTCTCAACTGGAGCCTCAGTTGCAGGAGCTGCAGCATCAACTGGGAATTGAGGTTGAGCTACTGGAGCTGCATTCTCAATTTTCTCTTTAATGCTTGACTTGTTAGACTCTGCTCTTGAAGAAACAAAAGCTGTAGCTGCAACACAAAGCACAATAATGACAATTGCAAGAGTCCATGTTGCTTTCTCAAGGAAATCAGCAGTTTGTCTTACACCAAAAGTTTGGTTACCAGATGCAAAGTTAGCAGCCAATCCACCACCTTTTGAGTTTTGAACTAGTACAACTAGTGTAAGAAAAACACTTGCAATAACAATTAGAATAGCAATAACTGTGTACATATCTTATTAATTTTTTGACTTTATTTCATTTATAAGGGTTGCAAAGTAACTACTTTTTTCTGGATATAACAAAATTAGTTTTGCATAAACCTCAATTGCCTTATCATAATAACCCTGATCTGTATAAATTTTTGCCAAAGTTTCTGTAAAAAACTCAACAGCCTCATAATCTACACCTTCAGCTTTAACAGTAACCTCAACATGCTCTGAATCCTCTTTGCTTGGCAAACCTATCTTAAAATCTGCAACTTTTTCGTCTGCACTAAGGGATTTGAAATCATCGGGAGAAAAATAATCTCCCCCAACCACTACATATTTTGGTTTCTCCTTTATCTCACTTTGGGGAATTTCATACTCGGGAACTTCTATCTCTACCTGCTTTGTCTCCCCCTTTACTATCTTCCTTGCCCTTGAAAGGACCTCTCCTCTTCTGGCAAAATATATAACATGCTCCCTATACTGGTTCTCCAGGCATTGCGGCTCAACGCTCACCATTTTGTATAACAACTGCTCCCTGGCATATGAATACCACGGATACTCCTGAACTATCCTTTCAAGAGATTTTGCACTTAAGTCATCTATACAATATGGGACCTGCTGATTAGTCATATTACCAGTTTGCTACGGTAGCATTGAAAATATCCTCTACCAGAATTTCTACAATTTCATCTACCAATTGTGCCTCTACAGCATCAAGAGCGGTTGTTGCGTCAAAATCCTGATATGCTGCAAAAGATTTGTCAAACCCTTCGTCTGGATATTTCTTGTTGGTAAAACTTATTTTTACAGTAATAGTTAGTCTGTTCTGTGCTGCAACCTCCTGAGATGTAACTGCGGTTGCTGTAACATCATAACTTGTAATGGTGGTTTCCACCTCCAAATCTCCACCATCATCAAGCATCTCAAGCTTTGTAAGTTTCCTGTATTTGTCCTGGAGTGCTATTGTTAGGGTATTGGCCAATGAAGGGTTTATTTTCATGGCTCTGTTCTCTGCCGGATAAACTGTAATACTGGTTACATCTGGAGCTATGGATGTTGCATTGAATTTGTAAATTCCACAGCTACACAAGATTATGCAACAGAATAATACTATAAAATATTTGATTTTTGTCATTATTTGATGTTCAATTCTTTAATTCGTCTGTACAATGTCCTTTCAGATATGCCCAACTCCTTTGCCGCAGGTTTCCTTTTTCCGTTATGCTTAAGCAGACATTTTTTTATAAGCTCTGCATTTAGTTCAGATATAGACATGTTGTCCTGTGGCTCTGGTCTGTCATCTTCCAATCCAACCTCAACTACATCAACATTGTCTGCATCGTCAAGTAATCTTGTCTGCAAATGGGTGTGGGATGCTGTATGGTGAACTGGAGCAAGAGAAGTTACACCATCTGTCTGCGGCTTATCCAATTGCATCCTGCCAAATTGAGTCTTAAGATTTTCAACCTCTGTCTTAAGCTGAAATATCATCTTGTATAAAATGTTCCTCTCGTTTATCCAATCCTGAGACTGCTGTCCTCCCACATTCGCAGCAACAGGCAAATGCTCTGAATTCTCTACAGGCAAGTATTTGTGCAGAATCTCTGGCTGTATGGTTCTCTCACTCTCCAGAATGGATATCTGCTCAACTACATTTTTAAGTTGCCTTACATTTCCCGGCCATCTGTACTGAACAAGTACATTTATAGCCTCCGGTGTAAGTTTAATGGTAGGCATCTTATACTTCTCTGCAAAGTCTGCTGCAAATTTTCTGAACAGGATATGAATGTCCATAGGCCTCTCGCGTAATGCAGGAAGCACAATTGGAACTGTATTCAATCTGTAGTACAAATCTTCCCTAAACTTGCCAGCCCTAATTGCATAGGCCAAATTTACATTTGTTGCAGCAACTACCCTTACGTTGGTTTTCTGCACTTTTGAAGATCCAACTTTCATAAACTCACCCGTCTGCAAGACTCTAAGCAAGCGAACTTGTGTTGTCAATGGCAACTCTGCAACCTCATCCAAAAAGATTGTACCCTTGTCTGCTGTCTCAAAATACCCCTTCCTTGTATCATTAGCTCCCGTAAAAGCCCCCTTCTCATGACCAAAAAGCTCGGAATCTATTGTTCCTTCTGGTATTGCTCCACAGTTT
>JAFYMJ010000094.1 GCA_017556665.1 Bacteroidales bacterium | reverse complement strand
GCTGCTTATTTCTCCTTTGGCATATATAAGGGGACGCTCACTGTCAAATGTGTTCTTTATTATTGATGAGGCACAGAACCTTACCCCACACGAAGTTAAGACCATTATAACCAGAGCAGGCGAAGGGACCAAGATTGTATTTACAGGAGATGTCCAACAAATTGACCAGCCATATCTAGACAAATGGTCAAATGGACTTACTCACCTCACCGACAAACTGTTTGGAGAAGAGTTGTTTGAGCATGTCAATCTTGTTAAAGGAGAGCGAAGTGCACTAAGCGATCTGGCAAGTAAAAAATTATAACACACTCAGTCACAAAATAGGTCTAATAGTGTGACAATATCTAAAGAACAAAGCCGTGTCAAGTGATTCTGATACGGCTTTGCCTCTTGTACAAATACCCAACCATACAGGAACAGGCAAAGTCTGTGGATGGAAGGTTAGGATATATAAAAAGTAGAGAGTGACCTTTTGAGTCACTCTCCCCTCTATAAGTTATTAATTTATAACTTCTTATTTGTTTAGGATAGCTGCCTGAGCCGCTGCCAAACGTGCAATTGGAACACGGAATGGAGAGCATGATACATAGCTCATACCAATCTTATGACAGAACTCTACAGAAGCAGGATCACCACCGTGCTCACCACAAATACCAACTTTTAGTTGTGGTTTTGTAGATCTACCACCTTTAAGACCCATCTCAACAAGTTTACCAACTGAGTTTTGATCTAGAGTTTGGAATGGATCATTATCAAGAATCTTCTTCTCTAGATAGTCACCCATGAATGCTCCAATATCATCTCTTGAGAAACCAAATGTCATTTGAGTAAGGTCATTAGTACCGAATGAGAAGAAATCAGCTGTTTTAGCCATCTCGTCAGCAAGAATTGCAGCACGAGGAATCTCAATCATAGTACCATATTTGTAAGAAATCTTAAGACCAGTCTCAGCCTCAACAGCTGCGTGAACCTCATCTAAGATTGCTTTTTGGAAATCAAGCTCTTTAACAGAAACAGTTACAGGGATCATAATCTCTGGTTGAGGATCTAGACCCTCTTTCATCAACTCTGCAGTAGCTGTAAAGATAGCACGGAATTGCATCTCACTAACCTCTGGATAAGAGATACCAAGACGAACACCACGGTGACCCATCATAGGGTTAACCTCGTGAAGAGCCTCACCACGTTTCTTAACATCCTCTACAGAAATCTTAAGACCCTCTGCCAACTCTTGTTGTTTCTCTAAAGTTTGAGGAACGAACTCATGCAAAGGTGGATCTAGAAGACGGAAAGTAACAGGTTTGCCATTCATAACTTTCATAGTAGCTTTAGTAGCCTCTTTTACGTATGGCTCTAGCTCTGAAAGTGCATCTTTTCTCTCAGGAAGTGAGTTAGAAAGAATCATCTTACGTAATTTAGCAAGAGGAGCCTCTGAATTCTCACCATAGAACATATGCTCAATACGGAATAGACCAATACCCTCAGCACCAAAGTTAATTGCATTTTGTGCATCAAATGGAGTATCAGCATTTGTTCTAACACCTAGAACTCTGTATTTGTCAACAATGTTCATATATTGAACGAATCTTGGATTCTCTG
>JAFYMJ010000093.1 GCA_017556665.1 Bacteroidales bacterium | reverse complement strand
ATTGTAATTATAGCCGTTAAGTTCCTCTATTATGCTCTTAATGTTTGAATCAGTTATGATTGCTCCATTCTCTTCCATTTAATATAGTTTTAACAGTTGCTGAATTATTGTACGGTAAAAATAGTCAAAAAATATATATAATTTATAGATATTAGTATAAAATATGACCAAATTGGTATAAAAATTGCCTATTTGAATGGTTTGACCGAGTTGGTTTATATATTTTTAGACCAAAAGTTTATATTTTCAAACAAATTGATTTGATTATAAATAACGATTTTTGCAAACTGAAAAAATATAGTATAGAAAGAGTTAAATAATACAATTTAATATAGAATGACAAGAATTAAATTAGTTAAGTTAGTAGTGGCATTGGTTGGTGCCATTGTTCTTGCGACTCCTTTGAGAGCACAAGACACTTTGCAGCTTACTTTGGACAAGGCTTTGGAGATTGCCCTTAGTGAGAGTCTGACGCTAAAGGTGGCAGATATGGAAATCAAGAAGTCTGAGTATGCTAAAAAGGGGACATACAGTGCATTGTTCCCTCAGATTGATTTCAGTTTCAATTATCAGAGATCAATTAAGAAACAAACCATGTATATGGGAGACCAGTCATTTCAGATTGGTAGAAACAATACATGGTCAACAGGATTCTCTGCAGCAATGCCATTGGTTAATGTATCATTGTGGAAATCATTGCAGATTACAGGTATGAATGTGGAGTTGGCAATTGAGAAAGCAAAATCATCTAAAGAAGATTTGATTGACCAGGTACAACAAGCTTTCTATACAGCGCTTCTTGCAAAAGATTCATACAATGTTTACAAGGAGAATTATGACAACGCTGTAAGAAACTATGAAGAGGTAAAAAGCAAATATGCTAATGACAGAACTTCTAAATTTGAGGTTATCAGATCAGAGGTTACAATGCAGAATGCAGAAACATCGGTATATGATTCTCAGAACTCAATAATCTTGGCAGAGTGGAAACTAAAGGCTTTGCTTGGCATAGATTTGCAGATCCCAATTGTATGTTTGGGTAATCTTATAGATTACAAAGAGACGTTGGCTGAGTATGTAGATCCAAATGCTTCTATAGAGAATAACTCTACAATCAAACAATTGGAAATCCAAGAGAGAATATTGGAGAAGACTTATAAAATGCAAATTGCAAAATACTATCCAACTTTAAATCTTTCTTTGAATTATCAATGGATGGCAATGTCAGAGAACTTTAAGTTTAGCCAATATATCTGGAGCCCATATTCAACAGGTGCAATTGGTATAACAATCCCAATCTTCTCTGGTGGAAAGAGATATCATGATGTTAAACAGGCTAAGGTTCAGATGGAGCAATTGGCATTGCAGAAAGAGGATGTCATTAGAAACTTGGAAGTTGGTGTAAAACAAGCGGTCAATTCAATGGAGACTTGTTTGAAACAATATAATGCGGCAAACAAAAGTTTGGAGGGCGCACAGCTGGGATATGAGATTGCCCTTAAGAGATACGAGATTGGTAGCGGTACATTATTGGAGTTGCAAGATTCACAATTAGTTTTACTAAGATCTAAGCTAACTCTTAACCAAGCTATCTACAGTTATATGATGGCAAAATCTTCATTAGAGAAAGTACTTGGTACAGGTTTGTCAAAAATGGAGAAAGCACAATAATTAAAGTTTGATAAATAATAAATAACAGATATGAGAAGAATTAAATCACTTTTATTTTTAATGGTAGCAGGTGTTATGGCATCTTGCGGTAGCCAAAGTGAGGAGCAAGCAGCTCAAGCAGAAGTTGTTATACCTCAAGTTAGAGTAAAACAAGTTTTTGAGAGAGAGGTAGAACAAATTGAAACTTTCTCTGCAACTGTTGCTGCTAATGTTGTGAATAATATTTCTCCAAAAATGTCTTTAAGAATCAAGACAATTAATGTTGAGGTTGGAGATCATGTAAAGAAAGGTCAGGTATTGGCTACAATGGATCCTCTAAATCTTACTCAAGCAAAATTGCAAATGATTAACGATTCACTTGAGTTCAGCAGAACAACAAAATTGTATGAGGTTGGCGGTTGCTCAAAAAGTGAGTGGGATGCAAGAAAACTTGCCTCTACAATCTCAAGAACAAACTATGAGAACTTGTTGGAGAATACAATTTTGCTAAGCCCAATCAGCGGTATTGTAACAGCAAGAAATTATGATGCAGGTGATATGTATGCAATGGCTCAACCATTATATACAATTGCTCAAATTACACCAGTAAAACTTAATGTAAATGTATCTGAGTCTTTATATACACAAATCAAGAAGGGTATGAATGTAGATGTTAAATTGGATGTGTATGGTGATGAGGTATTCAAAGGTGTAGTAAAACTTGTGTACCCTACAATTGACCCTGCAACAAGAACATTCCCTGTTGAGGTGGTTATTCCTAATCACAATGAGAGAGTTAAGCCAGGTATGTTTGCAAGAGTTACTTTCTCTTACGGCTCTGCAAATCACGTGGTTGTTCCAGACCAGGCTGTAATTAAACAAACAGGCGCAGGTGACAAGTATGTTTATGCTGTAGAGGATGGTAAAGTGGTATTCAAGAAAGTTGAGTTGGGGAGAAGAATGGGTACAGAGTATGAGTTGCTAAGCGGTGTAAACTCAGGCGATGTAGTTGTTACAGAGGGACATGCAAGAGTTGTAAATGGTGCACAAGTAGAAGTTGTTAAATAAGAAAAAAATTAGAAGATGAGTTTATATCAAAGTGCGGTAAAGAAACCCATAACCACAGCACTGGTCTTTGTTGCTGTGGCTATATTTGGTCTCTTCTCCCTTATAAATATTCCAATCGACCTTATTCCAGAGATTGAGACCAACACCATTATGGTAATGACAACTTACCAGGGTGCGAATGCTTCTGATATTGAGAATAACGTTACCAAACCATTGGAGAACGTGCTTAATAGTGTTAGTGACCTTAAACATATTACTTCAAAATCAAAAGAGAATGTTTCTATTGTAACTCTAGAATTTGAGTATGGTATAGATATAGATGTTGCAACCAATGATGTGCGTGACAAGTTGGATATGGTAACATCTGCATTGCCAGACAATGTTGATAACCCTATT
>JAFYMJ010000092.1 GCA_017556665.1 Bacteroidales bacterium | reverse complement strand
TTGAATACAAGTGGGAAAATCCAGAAACAATTTATGGCACTTATTGTATCTGGAGGATTTATTCCAGATGAACAATCTGGAATTGCCAACAACTCATCAATATTCTATTCAAATGCATCTGAAATCTTGAGTAACCAGATAAGCAATGTAATCCAGCAGCTGGGAATACCTCTTGATCTGGGACTTAACTACCAGCATGGTACAGGTGGAGTGAATGTGTTTGATGTTGCTGTTTCAACCCAACTGTTCAATAACAGGGTACTGATTAACGGCAATATTGGAAACGACCCATACTCAGCATCAAGCAACAGGGACGTTATAGGTAATATTGACGTAGAGGTAAAACTTGACAATGAGGGTAAGATAAGATTGAACATGTTCTCCCATGCAGAAGACCAGTACTCTTCATATTCTGACAATGGAAGCGGCCAACGAAATGGTGTGGGTATAATGTATCAGAAAGAGTTCAACTCGTTTAAAGAGCTGTTCAGAAAGAAATCTGATGCCGAGAAATTATTCATCAAACAAGAGAAAGAGAGGATAAAAAGGGAGAAGAAACTGGAGAAAGAACAGAAAAGGAAACAGAAGGAACCGGAAGCTAAAAATTAACTTTCAGCCCATCATATGCAGGAAGAACATTTTCTGGTAAAATCTGGATAAGTTCATTGTATGTACCTATCTGATGAGACAAATGGGTCAAGTAGTTTTGTGGAGCACCTACTCTGTTTATAACATCAATAGCCTCCGGCAATGAGAAATGTGAGATATGTTTCTCTTTTCTTACTGTATTTATAATAAAGAGTGACAGACCCTTTAGCTTGTCAAATTCCGGTTCAGGGATAGAGCTTCCATCTGTAATATATGCCATATTTCCAATTCTGAACCCTAATATTGGCAACATGTAATGATATACTCTGATTGGGGTAATGGTGATTGATTTTAGAGTGCCGTCCTCTGCCATTTTAGTGATTGTGAAAGGCTCCTCTGATATTGTCTGTAAATCGTATTCAGGTACACCAGGGTATTTGTACTCTGCAAAAGCATATGAGTACTCCATCTTTAATGATTCCTGAACATTTGGCTCTGCATATATGGGAAAAGCAGATTTTCTGAAATAATTGAATGCCCTTATATCGTCTAGTCCACCTGTATGGTCTTTATGCTGATGTGTTAGGATTACAGCATCAATATCTGAAATATTTTCTCTAAGCAATTGCTGTCTGAAGTCTGGGCCACAATCAATTAGGATTTTAAAACCACAATACTCCACCAATGCAGATGTCCTAAGTCTGTTGTCTTTAATATCTGATGACTTACAAACATGACAATTGCACCCAATCATAGGGACTCCTTGCGATGTACCTGTTCCTAAAAAAGTAATTTTTCCCATAGCACAAAGGTAGAAATTTTTATCTACCTTTGCAGTATATGAGTAACGGAAAATTATATTTGATACCATCTCCACTGGGAGATAATAATCCAAATGAGGTTATTCCACAACCTGTTCTGGATTTGGCTTGTACTCTTGGCATCTTTGTAGTTGAAGAGATAAGGACAGCACGCAGATATCTGTCAAAGGCTGGTCTTAAGGGTAAAATAGAGACATTACAATTTTATGAATTGAATGAGCACACCCAACAATCTCAAATAGAGAGCTATGTAAGCATACTTAAAGCGGGTAATGATGTAGGTCTTATTTCGGAGGCCGGATTGCCTGCAGTTGCAGACCCAGGTGCACAACTGGTATCATTGGCACATAATAATGGGATTGAAGTTATTCCGTTTGTTGGTCCATCATCCCTTATGCTTGCATTAATGGCAAGTGGCCTTAACGGGCAATGCTTTGCATTTACTGGATATCTTCCCGTAAAAGGTGATGAGAGAAAAGCAAAAATCAAACTTATTGAGAAAGTTTCATCACAACTTAAACAGAGCCAGATTATAATTGAAACACCGTACAGAAACGACCAGTTGTTTGCAGATTTGCTTTCTGTATGCTCTATGAATACAAAAATCTGTGTTGCAGCTGATATAACACTGCCAACACAGACTATTATTACAAAAAGCGTTGCCGGATGGAAGAAAGCACCAATAAAGATTGGTAAAAGGCCTTGTGTCTTTATTATGCTAGGATAAGATTTCTGTACATATTTTTCCTATCTTATTTTTATCATAAGGACGTTCAACCCTAATGTAGTTGCCGGTATAACCATACATCATCCCCCCTTTTTGAGTTGATTCAAAGAGAACCTCTTGTGTGGTGCCCTTAAATCTTTCTATGTAGTCTCTATGCAATTGGTCACACAATTGTGTCAATCTCTCCACTCTGTTTGTCTTGACACTCTCCTTTACTTGCGGTTTCATCTCAGCTGCAGGTGTATTTGCTCGTCGGGAGTATGGAAATACGTGAATGAAAGCAGGTTTTATAACATCTTTAAGGAAATTGTAACTATCCTCAAAATCCTGGTCTGACTCTGTAGGGAAACCAACAATCACATCTATTCCAAAGAATACATCACCCATAATGTTGCGGATCATTGCTATCTTGTCTGCAAACATTTTTGTATTGTATCTGCGTCTCATTGCTGCAAGAACTGAATCTGAACCTGCTTGCAGAGGAATATGGAAATGTTTCTGGAATTTTGAGCCATCTGCAATCCACCTTATAACATCTTCCCTTAAAAGATTGGGCTCTATAGATGAGATTCTGTACCTTTCAATCCCCTCAACTGCATTCAGTGCCTTTAACAAATCAAGGAAATCCTCTTTGGTTGTTCTGCCAAAATCACCGGTATTTACACCTGTCAAAACCACCTCTTTAAAACCTTTGGCCGCAATTTGTCTTGCCTGCTCCACTATTGTTGCAATACTAAGATCTCTGCTTTTCCCTCTTGCCAATGGGATGGTACAATATGAACAATTATAGTTGCATCCATCCTGAACTTTTAGGAATGATCTTGTTCTCTCCCCCTGAGAATATGCAGGAAATATAGTCTCAACCTGGTTTATTGCACAGGAATATGACCTGGCTTGGGAAAGTTTTCCCTCCAATTGTTTAACAAGTTCAAACACATTCCCTTTCTTATCTGCCCCAACAACAATATCTACCCCCTCTATTTCCATAATTTCTTGTGGCTTAAGTTGGGCATAACAACCTGTTACAGCTATTATTGCATTTGGATTTATCTTATGGAGCTTTCTAATTGCCTGTCTGCACTTGCTGTCTGCATGCTCAGTAACAGAACATGTATTTATGACATACACATCTGCAGGTTTGTTTTGTGCTACTCTCTCATATCCATTGGACAAAAACTCTCCTGCAATAGTAGATGATTCAGAAAAATTAAGTTTACATCCAAGTGTAACAAAGGCAACTGTTTTATTTACAATATCTTCACTCATCACTTATATACTCATAGTTACTCTTGATGCACCTACTTGTCCACCCAATGGAGGATTCAGCTTGTCTACACTAACTTGTGCAGCGGTAATGTATGGGAATCTCTCTTTAATTGCATTAAGAATTCTATATGCAACATTCTCCAACAAATGGGATTTTATTTCCATTTGCCCTTTTATAATATTATAAACCTCCTGATAATTTAGTGCATCCATTATATTGTCACTTTTGGCAGCTTGCATCATATCATACTCTGCCCAAAAATTTACAATAAAAGAATTGCCTATTATCTGCTCCTCCTCAAAACAACCGTGATATGCATAAAAATGCAAATCCACCAATTCTACTCTATTCATATAACCTCTTTTTCTATTTGCTAATTACTCCACTACCAATCATCTCTTCATCAGATTCTGTATACCATGCAGCAAACTGTCCTGCAGTTATACCTCTCTGTGGAGTATTGAAAACAATATACAAACCATCCTCTGCTTTATACAAAGTTGCCCTTTGCAAAGGTTGTCTGTACCTTATTCTAACCATATACTCTCTGCTTTCTCCTGCCTTTAATGCCATATCTGGTCTAATCCAATGGATCTCACCCTCTTCTATTTTAAGGCCTTTTCTATATAGGCCAGGGTGACTGTGCCCCTCTCCTACATATATGACATTATTTTCTATATCGATAGAGATAATGAAAATACTCTCTTTATGCCCCCCTATATTAAGACCTTTTCTTTGTCCAATAGTGTAGTTCTGCGCTCCAATGTGCTTACCAATTACCTTACCATCAGATGGTGTATAAACAACTGGAGAAGAGATTTGTTCC
>JAFYMJ010000091.1 GCA_017556665.1 Bacteroidales bacterium | reverse complement strand
TTCAAAGTTAATGTATTTATCGGGAAGAATAATTTACATTGCACTGCATAAAATAATCACCCCACTTATTCCTATGTAACCATAAACCACATAGGGGAATTTGTTCCCTGGAATACGGCTGAAAGCCCATGCACCTAATGATGAGCCTATTGCAACTGCAGCCAAACAAAAAATGTAACACTTGCCAACAGTTAGAGTTACAAATCCATTGTATCCGCGGGCAAGGGTCATCATAGCATTTGTTAGAACAAAATAGGTCTGAATCATTCCCATATAGTGCTCTTTATCTTTTTCACACGAAATAAAATAAAGGACAGCCGGAGGCCCGTGCATCCCAAAAAAGCCTCCCATAAGACCACTTACAGAACCTGCACCAAGCTGGTATGGCAATGTTGTCCCAAATCTTATCCGTTTATTAAGGAATGCAAACCATATACTCACAAAAATAAGTATAAACCCAAGTATAAACCTTATTGTTCCATTCTCCATTTTGGAAAGGACAGAAATTGCAATTGTAGAAGTGATAAGGAATATGGACAGAATTGGAATAAGCCTCCTCCATGTAATGAATCTCCTGTACTTTATTGATGCAATCAAAGAGGTTGTAAATGCCAATAGTCCCGACAATGCAGTAGCCTCTCCGTATGAAGGCATAAGGAACGGAAGAAGAGTCATTATAAAGATACCAAAACCAAATCCGGTAGTTCTCTGGATAAAACTTGCCCCTACCGCCAACAGGAATATCTCAAATATATTTTCTGCAAATAACTGTTCAAACATTAAATTATCTTATTCTCCCCATCTCTCGTTTTTGCCTGTCATGTACCCCAAAGTATTAAAAATAATGGCCATAAAAATAATTGCTGCAAACATAAGTACCTCCTTTTTATGTTGATTGAACTTTCTTGTTTGCAAAATTATCCCCCTATTTTGACAACTTATGACAAAAACAAAAATTATTTTATAAACATCTCAATAACTTTCCAGGTTGCTATCATATGGAATACATCTCCAAACAATACAAACACATGAAATATTGAATGCATGAATTTGACTTTCTTAAAACTGTACAGTACTGCTCCAGTTATATATGCAACACCCTCTGCTGCAACCCACAGAACCACAGCCAAGCCGCAACTGTCATAAAATGGTTTGAATGCTACCAACACAGTAAGCCCCATAAGGACATAACAGCTTGTCTCCAGATAACTCTGGGCTTTCATTTTTCTAAAGCTCAAAGAGGTACCAACTATTGCACATAACCATACAAAACCAAATATTATCCATGCCCACATCTCTTCTCCACCACCTCTGAAAGCTATAATGGTTAAAGGTGAATAACTGCCAGCTATATGCCAATATATTGCAGCATGGTCCAATTTGCGTGCTATTGCCTTGCTCTTTTGCCTGGTTGATGGAATTGCGTGGTAAACAGTTGAGGCGGTATATGAACTCACCACACCAAACATATAAAGTGCAAAACTAAGGTTAACTAACCATGAATCAGCCTGTGCACCCTTTACAAGAAAGATTATGCACACTACAAGACACATCACAATGCCTACCCCATGTGTAGCCACATTGGTAATCTCCTCACTTAACGAATATGGATAGAATCTTTTCATATTTTATTTTCCCGATTCAATTTTACCAGTTTCATGATTCAGTTCCGAGCCCCTCATGCTATGAGGGATAGAGAAAACTATAAACATAACAAGCATTGCAATTACAACTGCCCATCTGCTCCACTCCTTTTTTCTGGTAATTACGGCAAACAGCAACACCAATCCTGCAATAAGAGTCTTGTTGTCAGTTAAATCTCCACCAAAAGGGAAACCACTCCAATATACATCAAACGCAAATTTCTGTACTATTGGTCCAAAAATAAAACCACCTACTGCCAACAGACATAGTGATAGCATTGCATATTTTTTGTATTGCGACATATTGGCCAAAGCACACAAAAGGGCATATGCTCCAAACAACATTGAAATGAACATACATAAAATATGCGGAATAAGTGCCCACGCTGGAACATTGCTCTTGAATCTAATAATCAATGGCTCATTATAGCACACCATTGTTTTGCTTTTAACAATATTGTCTGCAGTTCTCCTTACAGTATGCAATTCAAGGTAATATTCAAGTTTGCCGGCAGCCGGTTGTACAGGAAGCATTGCTGTATATCCTTTTTCTCCGGAGACCATCTGTACAGCTGTATATTCTCCTCCTCCTGGATATTTTCTCCAATACATAGTTGCCTCATACGCAACACTTATAACTGTATCAACTCCATTATTTACTCCAAATCCATTCAATACAACTTCACAATCTGTCTCTGCCCCACTTCTTGGAAGTTTGAATTTGTATTCTTCTCCTGCAATGTTAACCACCTCATATTTAGGATTGGTAGGTCCTGTCATTCTTTGATACACACTTGCTCCAAGTGTAATGAATATTGCCAATATCCAAAATAAAACCTTTTTCATAAACAACTTCTACAATTGAACATTTAGAACTATCTCTTCTGCTCCACGTAACACTTTAACCTTAACCAAATCTCCTTTTTCAAGTGTACCCAGAGCTTTCATATATACCTCTATATCTTTAATCTTAATATCGTTAACCTGAACAATAACATCTCCGTTCTTCATTCCAGCCTTATGGGCAGGCTTGCCTTTCACTACCATATCAGCCCTTAAACCATTCTCCACTTGTCCTGTAACATCAGGCATAAGGCCTAATGAAACTTTAAATCCTCCCCTCATTGGGGATGCCTCTGGAGATCCTGTTTCTGTAAATGTCAAACCCTGAGGGTACTTTTGAATCTGATTGACCAGACATTTCACAAAGTTGGCAACAGAATCTATTCCTCCAAACCTAATTTTGTATGAATCATCATCGGGAGTATGATAATCCTCTGTAGCACCTGTTGTAATGTAGAATACAGGTATATTCTTGGCATAAAATGAGGTATGGTCGCTTGGGCCATGGCCTTGTGCTGAACGGGTAATTTTAAGTGCATTCCAGTTCTCTTTTTCTGCCCAGTAGATAATATCATCCATCTCTTTTGCAGTACCGGTTCCACCCAAAGTTATGGCATTGTTCCTAAGATTTCCAATCATATCAAAATTCACCATAGCCACTACACTCTTGGGATCCATATTCTCTGCAAAATGCTTGCTTCCAACAATTCCCCTCTCCTCTGCACCAAAAGCAACAAATATAAAGCCATGCTCAAGATTTTTCTCTTTTGCATAATGTTTGGCAAGATGCAAAACACCTGCTACTCCCGATGCATTGTCATCTGCTCCATTATGTACTGCAACAGTATCTGGCCTGCGGGAACCTATCTCTTTTCCGCCCAATCCCAAATGGTCATAATGTGCACCAATTACAATATATTTTCCAGTTGAGCCCTCTACCTTTCCATAAACATTAAAGGTAACAACATTCCCTCTCTTAACTGTAAACTCCTGTTTTACAGGATTTAGCCCCAACTTCTTCATTTGGGCATATATAAAATCAGATGCCAATGTATCTCCTTTTGTACCACCCAATCTTCCCTGCAAAGCGTCACTTGCAAGATACTCAACAATTTCCCTTGATGTAAGCTCTTTTCCCAATTTTGGCATCTTTATCTGTTGAGCCTGAACAACAGCTGCCACAACAGACAATGATATAATCAACAAAAATCTCTTCATAAACAATAAGTATCAAGTTGCTAAAGTACAAAAAAATTTTGCATTGCTTTTTTAATCTTTCTAAATTTGTTACAACTAAAAAGCATAAATATGGACAGACGAGAAATGATAAAAAAAGCTGGAGCTGCATTTATGGGTGCATCTGTAATGGGTATTCCGGCATTTGGACAAGATAACGCCAATAATGTTTCAACCAACGGCAAAAAGAAAAAATTAGTTGTTGTGGGTGCTCATCCCGATGATCCTGAGTCTTGCTGCGGAGGAACAATGCTTGCATTCAGAAATGCAGGATGCGAGGTTGTAAGCATTTATATGACTAAAGGCGAGGCAGGAATAAAAGGCAAAACACACGATGAGTCTGCTGCAATTAGAGTAAAAGAGGCTACAAATGCATGTAAAGTACTTGATGTTAAGCCTGTTTTCCTAACTCAGATTGATGGTAGCTGCGAAATAACAAAAGAGCGATACACAGAAATGAAAGAGGCCATTGCAGCGGAGAAACCAGATATTGTAATTACCCACTGGCCTATAGATTCTCATCCAGACCACAGAGTATGTTCATCTCTTGTTTATGATGCATGGCGCAGACTTGGCTATACATTTGAGTTATATTATATGGAGGCTATGACAGGACTTCAGTCACAATCATTCTTTCCAACAGATTATGTAAACATATCAGATTTTGCAGACAAGAAGAGAGAGGCTCTTTTCTGTCATACCAGTCAAGATCCTGCAGATTGGGTAGATGATTGGCATGGAGGAATGGAGAAATTCAGAGGCCGCGAGATTGCATGTAAAAATGCAGAGGCTTTTGTACATCTTAAAAGAGTAAAAAGCGACTTGCTATAAAAAGAGAATTGCACTAATGCATTTATACAGATGAGAGGCCTGGTCAAAAATTTTGACCGGCCTCTCTTTTTTTTACAAATACCCAACCGTACAGGAACAGGCAAGGTCTGTTAAAGCAACGTTACATAAACAACAGCGATTCCAAATAGATTATAAGAACTCCAGCAATATATCCAAGGAATGCTATAAGGGAAACATTCTTTAAATACCACCCAAAATCTATCTTCTCAAGTCCCATTGCAATTACACCAGCTGCAGAGCCTATAATTAATATACTTCCTCCAACACCTGCACAATATGTAAGCAACATCCAAAACAATCCATCCTGTGCAAATGCCTGCATATATGCTGGATCTGCACTTGCAGCAATTACATCTGGCAAAGCTACAGGATACATTCCCATACAAGCCGCCACAAGTGGCACATTATCCACTACAGAAGAGAGTACACCAACTGTGGTTGATATTGTAAATACCTCGTGTATGTTCTTATCAAGAAAATCTGCCGCAGTTCCAAGAATTCCTGCACTTTGCAAACCTGCAACAGACATAAGTATACCCAAAAAGAAAAGTATTGTGGGCATATCTATATGTTTAAGCACTTTTGAAACCCTGTTCTTAATGCTCTCCTCCAAATCTCTTTTACGTCCGTAAATTATCTCTGTAAGAACCCATAGTCCACCAAGTACAAACATAACACCCACATATGGGGGTAATCCGGTAATAGTCTTGAATATTGGAACAGATATAAGGCCAAGCACTCCAACTACAAAGATTCCACGGCTGAAACGCTTACCTACACCCTGTGGAAGACGCAACTCCAATGGCTGGTGAGAAAGGTAGTTTCCGTGGCTCTTACGGAACTTGAAAGATGTAATTAAAAGAGGGATAAACAACGATGCCAGACACGGTAATATCAAATAAGTTATAAGAGGTATAGTAGTTACATTACCCCTCATCCACAGCATAATTGTTGTTACATCTCCTATTGGAGACCATGCACCACCACTGTTTGCAGCAATTATAATTATGCCAGAAAATATCCATCTGTCTTGTGGCTTTGCTATAATCTTTCTCAGCATCATAATCATTACAATTGTTGTAGTCATATTATCCAACACTGCAGACATAAAGAATGTAATGCCTGCCATAAGCCACAATAGTCTGAACTTGCTGCGGGTCTTTATATATTTTGTAATAATGTAAAAACCTCCGTGCATATCTATAAGGTCTACAATTGTCATTGCTCCAATAAGGAACAACAGTGTCTCGCAAGTGCTCCCAAGGTGTTCCATAAGCTGGGAACTTGTATTGGTCTGCTCACCTATAAGTGCATAAGCAGACCATATCAGACCAAACATTACCAATGCAGAGGCTGCTTTGTCTATTTTTATTTTGTGCTCCAGTACAATACACGCGTAACCTAGCACAAATATTGCAATCATTAAAGATATCATTTGTGATTAGTTGATTTATTAATAATATTATTCCAGAAAAAATCCGCTTAATGCGTATTGTTAATTTAGGAGCTATATTATAATTCTCTCAATTGCATAGACATATCTGTCTGCACATCTTGGTGATAAAAGATACAGATTATTGTATTTACGGTATAGCGAAGGTTTGCCTGGCAGTAAGGATGTAATCTTTTCTCTATTTGCCAAGCTGTTGGAATGGGTAAGATGCGACCTTCTCCCTTTTGTACGTGAAAAATTATCTGAACTCTGACAAGAGAAAAAAGTAGCTGTAACTGCATCCATATGATGTGTACAGCTGAACATGATTTGCTCAACAGAAATATTGTATCCCTTGTGTATATCTGATTCATACTGCTCTTCAGAAGAAGAGAGTATTAATGATAACATACAGATTATCAGAAAACTAAATATAACAGACAATTTTTTCACGGCCGCAAAGATAGTAAAAAGAATTGTTATTGGGCCATAAAAAAGTTTATCCCTGACCCTGAGATTTAACCTCAATTGGAGCATCCCAGCAGTTATGTCCTGTATGTGCCACAACCCTTACATATATTTTCCCACCACAACGGGCATACAGCTTGTTACCCTCAAATGCTATCTCCTCTACAGCTCTTCCTTTTCCAGGAAGCGGAAGTATTGCCCTCACCCTGCCATTCTGGTCACATACTTGTATTCCAATTGGGGTTGCAATATAAAGATTGCCTTGAGTATCAAAGGTAATATTGCCATATGGAGTATGGTTATGATTGTCTGTATTGTGCAACCAGTAGAACTGCTGTCCCGAATGTAAAGATCCGTCTGGAGCAACAATATAGCTTATAAGCCAGTTTGAGTTTTTTTCAGATGCAATCAACAGCTTTCCATTAGGGTATATTGCAATTTCTCTTCCCGATAAAGGTAGAGTATTCATCTTTACACTTTTCTTTGCCCCTTTCTTTAAGAAATAAATCTCTCCTTCAGTATTTGAGATATATTTGTCACCATTATGTAAATTCAAAACTCTGCTGTAGTTCTTTACATGTTTAGATATCTCCTTGGCATCAACTGCAGGTTGCTGTGGAAAAGCATTTGTCTCTTGCCACTGTTCACCCTTTACCAAAAGGGACTTTATAGTACCATTCATGGACTCACCAGCCTGAACCTTAGCCGGCCACCCTCTCCAAAGCCATCTCATTGCATCTGGATATGCCCTTGTACCGTAATAAATGCTATGTGTACCTCTATCCCATTTGTAATCAAACTCATAACCTGCAAAATTCAGGGCAGATGCCATAAGTTGGTTTTGCTCCCACCAATCTCCAAAAATATGGTTCCAAGTGTCATTTACACCATCTTGCAAAAAGATTCTTAAAGCCCTTGGCTCACTTTTTCTTACTAATGCCGGATACTCATTTCCACCTCTCATGGCTACAAATGTACCTACTGAGCTATACACTCTGGCAAACATGTCGGGTCTCTCCCAAGCTACTGTAAAAGCTGCAATACCGCTGCTGCTTGCTCCGGTTATTGCTCTGTCATTAGGGTCTTTTGAGATTATAATCTTTCTTCCGTCGGGAGTAACCATATTCTCTACAAGAGGTATTACCTCCTCTTCCAGGAAGGTGGCCAATCTTGCATCTGTTCTGTCAAACTCATTGCTTCTGTTGTAACGTGCTACACTTTCGTCGGGATTATAACTTACCCCTGGCTGAAGGAATATACCAATAGTAACAGGCATCTCTCCCGTTGCTATAAGGTTATCAATTACTGTTATGGCTCCAAACAGGTTCCCATCAAGTCCTACTACAAGACAAGCAGGCTCAGTCCCATTATATTGCTTGGGAACAAATACCTGAAAGTCTCTCTTTGTACTGGGATATATTTTGGAATCTTGAATCTTACCATCCATAACCAACCCTTTTTTCTCTGGCGCAAGAGGGAGAGTTGCAGGATCTTTTGGAGTAGATGCATTATGTTTGTTTTGTGCAAATGCTGTGGTACACAATATAATTGATACCATTAGAACAAATCTTTTCATATTTTGCCAGTTTAAACGAAAAGTGAAATAACAAAAAGGGTAATTATAGATGTTACACCTAATATAAAAGTAAGTGCAGTCTGGGTTTTATATCCATTTTGGGGAGTAAGGCCGCCAAAATTGGTAACTACCCAAAAGTAACTGTCATTTGCATGAGATACTGTCATTGCTCCTGCACCTATTGCCATAACAACCATGGCTGCATCCAATGGCGTTGTCATTCCCAAAGCTGTCATTAGTGAAGCATCTGAAAAATATAGTCCCATTATCCCTGCTGTGGTTGTCATTGCCACTGTAGAGGAGCCTTGTGAACTCTTTAATATTGCAGCTATTACAAATGGGAAGAAGAGGCCAATACTTGACAATGAAGAGGCATTCTCCTTAATATACCCCACAAAACCCGCTTCAACTATAATCTGACCCAATACACTGCCTGCAGCTGTAATGAATATGATTGGACCTGCAGTTTTAAGGGAATCTTGTGTTATGTTGTACAAATCTTTTCCCATCTTTTGCCTCCAAAGAAGCGGAAGTGCACAAACAAGTCCCATAGCAAGGGCAATGATTGGTTTACCCAAGAAAACAAGTAAAGTTCCAACATAGCCCTCCATCTTTGCCAAAGAAGCAACAGATCCACCTGCCATTAAGACTATAGGAAGCAAAATAGGGAGAACTGATGCAAAGGTGCTTGGCAAATTGTGCTGGTTGTATGCCTGCGATATACTCTCAACATCCAGTTCATCTGTAGATTTTACCTTTCTGCCAATGTAAGTTGCAAAGAAGTATGCTGCTATCAACGGAACAATAGAAACAGCAACACCCATTCCTATAACAAGCAACAGATTGTTCTCCAAACCCACCAAACCTGCTGTAGCTATTGGGCCTGGTGTGGGAGGTATAAACACGTGAGCTACATACAGACCTGCAGAAAGCGCAACTGTAAGCGTCACAGATGAGAATTTTGTTTTGCGTGCCAACCATTTTCTGATTGGGTTTACAATTACAAAACCACTGTCACAAAATACAGGAACAGATATAATCCATCCTATAAGCATTACCGCCAATTGGGGATGCTTCTCTCCTATAACCCTTATTATTGCATCAGCCAGTCTGATTGCCGCACCAGTTTTCTCCAATATAAGGCCAATGATTGTTCCTAAAATAATTACTATTCCTATACTGGTAAAGATTGAAGAGAATCCTTTTCCAATTGTTGTTGGAATAGTCTCCAAAGGAATTCCTATGCCTACAGCCAAAACAAGTGCTATACCCATAATTGCTAGGAATGGATGGACATTCCATTTGGATACCAGTAGAATGAGCAGTACTATAGCCAGTACAAATACAACAATCAGTGCAGTTCCTGTAAGCATATACAAAAGTTTTAGTTTGTCTTTACAAACGGTCTATAAAGATTGCAACCAACAAGGTTTCCCAAGACTGTTGCAATGAAAATTACCAATATCTCAATTGCATTTTGCCACATTATATCCAGTGAAGCAGTACAATAATAAAACGCATCTGCAACACAGTGGGTAAAACCACATAAGATAAACAAAGGGACACCAAACAATAACGGCAAAAACTTACCTTCTCTGGCAAATTTTACAGATGTTGTCATTACAAATCCGCAACCTATTCCAAGAATACCACATTTTATTGCCCCAGAAGCCATTCTTTTAACAACAACAGCATCTGCTGCAGCCACTATCTCTGGGTTAGAGTATCTTATTGCCAGTCCCGACAAAAGACATCCCACTATATTCCCCAAAAGAATTAGAAAAAGTGTTCCAAAATCTTTTCTGGTATTTAAAATGAAACCGGCTGTACCAGTATAAAGTTTAAGAGAATAACTTACAACTGTAAGCAAACCAAATGCAAAAAGCACTGCTCCAGCTATACCTCCAACGGTAAGATTTACAATTCCACCTACACTAATACAAATTCCGGCAAATATTGCAGATCTAAAAATATCAAGCATAAATTAAAAGAGATATTAGAAAATAAGTTCAGCACCCTGTTCAGTTACATTCAACTCTACTGTTCTGGTAAAGTACATTGCCTTATGAGGTCTCTGATGACCTGCTGGAAATCCATATACAACTGGGACATCAAGTTTGTCTGTATAATGCTTAAGCATATCATAAACAGGAATACCCCATGGATCCTCATCATCTGAAATACGGGTAAAACCACCTATTATAACACCTTTAACCATATTCAACTTACCAGATTTCTCCAGTTGCTGCATATATCTGTCAATTGTATTCATCCCCTCACCTACATCCTCAATAAAAAGGATTGAAGGCTCATTGACATCAATATCGTATGGAGTACCCTGGGCACAACAAATTAGTGAAAGGTTACCGCCTATAAGCTTTCCTGTAGCCTTTCCAAACTTATTGTACTGGTGAGGGGCTACTTTTATAGGAGTTGTTTTTCCAAACAATGCATCTCTTGATGATATGGCAGATGAATCAGGTCTTTTGGTTTTCCAGAAAGAACTTAACATTGGACCATGAATGGATTCAATACCATTTTTGGACAACATAAGGTGTAGGGTAGTTATATCACTGAAACCAAGAATCCATTTTGGATGATTTCTAATCTCATCAAAATCTATGTATTCCATGGTTCTTATGGCACCATATCCACCTCTGTAAAAAATGATTCCTTTAAGGTTGTCATTTTTTACCATCCTCATAAACTCCTCAGCCCTCTCTTTATCGGTTGCCGAAAAAGGAACTGCATCCCTTTTCAACAGGCTTTCCCCCAATTTGACCTTAAGACCCCACGAACGCACTACATCAATAAGGGTATCTGCCTTTCTGATTGTACTCTCCGATAAAGCAGAAGAAAGAGTCATAATACCAATACTGTCACCCTCTTTAAGATAAGCAGGCCTTATAACCTCTTTATTCTCTGTATCAGAAAAGCCACACCCGGTTGTCAAAATTGCCAAGAGTGCCAATATACCATATAATTTTCTCATAACTATCTGTGTATAA
>JAFYMJ010000090.1 GCA_017556665.1 Bacteroidales bacterium | reverse complement strand
TGTTTCAAACATTTTCAAGTGGTTGAAGATAAAGACTGCTCTGTCTACAGGATCTGGCACCTTGCACTCACTCTCTATGTGCACTCTAATCTCACCAGAGGTATTCAACTCAGCCTCCTTAATGGCAGATTCAATAGCTGCACTACCATCTTTTCCAATAAATTCCTTAACCTTCATCGGGAAGAAGAAAATAGATTTAGAACTCAACTACAGGAGCTTTATCTGCACCCTCATTAGCCTCAAAGTATGCTTTTCTCTCAAAGCCAAACATTCCTGCCAAAATATTTTTAGGGAATTTTCTTATACCAGTATTATACTCTTTGGCTACATTGTTGAATTTTTGTCTTTCAACGGTAATTCTGTTTTCTGTACCTTCCAATTGGGATTGAAGCTCCAAAAAGTTCTGATTTGCTTTCAAATCTGGATAATTCTCTGTTATAGCCAATAACTTGCCTAATGCAGCACCCAATTCTCCTTGAGCTGCCTGATATTTCTTTAGAGCCTCAGCCGACAAATCCTGTGGATCTACTGTTATTTGAGTAGCTTTACTTCTTGCTGCAATTACACCCTCCAAAGTCTCACTCTCATGAGCTGCATATCCTTTTACAGTTGCTACAAGATTAGGAATAAGGTCTGCTCTTCTCTGATAAACATTCTCTACCTGTGCCCATGCAGACTCAACACCCTCTTCCATCTTAACCAATGAGTTATAAGCACTTATTGCCCAAATTGCAACTGCTGCTACAATAACTAAAATAATAATTGTACTTTTTTTCATAACGTATAATAATTTATTGTTATTTGCTTAATCTAACACATCTTACAGATACACCCAATGCATTTTTTGTAGAAGTTGCAACAGCAACATCAGGATAATCTTTATATATGTATCTGTAGAAAGCTGTTGAATTGTCATTTTGTGTACAGCTCCACCACATTCCGTATGAGTTCATATTTTTAAACTGCGAATAGTCATCGTAGCAGCTGCCACTAGGCAAAGCATTCCAACCATATTTGTTGGTAGGGAAAACATATGGAGAATATCCCCAAATCTTTTTGCCGTTCATATATATCTCACCTACAAGATCATTTGCAATGTTAGCCCATTTCTCCTCAAATTTTGCCTCATTATTTCCGGCAACAGCGTGTGCCAGATCCAACCAGTCCTCATTTGTAGGGATGCTCCATCCATCGGGACAAACACCTTGAACTCCTGCTCCCAATCCTCTTGCTGATACTCCACCAGTAGCATCTTCCCAAGTATAATATCTTCCAAAAATGTCTGCCGCAGCCTTAGAATTGGCATAACTTGCACCTGCACCACCCCAGTTAAGATTCTCTGCAAACCAATCCAGATTACCAATTTTAACAATGTGATACCATTGGTTGTCTCTGGCATCCATAATTGAATCTTTAGGAGTTGCCAAATTTGTCAGTGAGCCATTCCATCTTGGGTCAACAGCCGTTACAGTTGTTGAATATGACCTTCCATAATAATCTGTTGCTGTAACATTCAAAGACACACTAAAAGTTGCCAATGAATCTGGAATGGTAATTCTGATACGGTCAACAGCTAAAGTATCAACCTTCATATCAGGCGCATACCATGAATATTTCAATGAATCCTTTATAGGGGTTGTTATACCATATGCTGTAAGCTCAAACACATCGCCCACATACGCGTATGGTGTAAGATCAAACATCAAGTCTCCACCCATAGAATTAAGCAATTCTTCCTCCTCTTCCTTAGAGCAAGAAACAAATACCACAGACAGTGCCAATAATGCAATGGCAACCACTCTAAATTTTCTAATTAAGTCCAAACTCTTAAACATTCTTTATATTTATAAAGATGCAAATTTGCATATTTTTTACCGGTAAAACAACAATTTGATATTTTTTCTAATTTTGTACTAAAATCGTGCCATTCCCATGAACAAAAAAATATATTATCCAATAGCTCTATTGCTGATTATTATTGGAGTAGTTATTGTTGCCCAAAGAAGAATTTCTTCACAATCATCATCTCAAACAGAGTACAATACCATAGAAGGATTCGCCCAAGGAGGGACATACAGGTTTGTGTACAAAACTCCCCAGAATTTTTCATATTCCCTTCCCGACAGCCTTGCAAGATACTTTCACCAGATAAACAAATCATTGAGCGGATACGATTCCACATCGGTAGTTTCCAGGATAAACAAAGGAGAAAATCCAAGACTTGACCCACTATTTGTTGAGTGCTTCACAATTTCCAAAGAGATTTGGCAGGCAACAGATGGCAAATTTGACATTTCGGCTGCGCCACTTTTTGATTTATGGGGATTTGGATTTAAGAACAAAGAGAAAATAACACAAGAAAAGATAGATTCATTAAGGGAATTTATAGGGATGGATAAAATTTCCATTATCTATGACACAATATCCAAAGCCTATTTCCTGAAAAAAGAAGACCCAAGAATTAAAGTGAATTTTAATGCAATAGCCCAAGGATACACCTGCGATTATATTGGAAAGAAAATAGAAGCAATGGGCATTACAGATTACTTACTGGAGGTTGGAGGTGAAATTTTATGTAAAGGGCAGAACTCCAAAGGTAAAAATTGGAAAGTTGGAATAGACAAACCTCTTGACGGTAACTTTACACCAGGAGAGAGCCTGGCCGCAATTATTGAACTTACAAACCAAGGACTGGTTACAAGCGGCAACTACCGCAAGTTTTATATAGAGGATGGAATCAAACGCTCTCATACCATAGATCCTGCAACTGGTTACCCTGTAAAACATAATTTACTGAGTGCAACTGTCATAGCTGCAAATTCCACCATTGCAGATGCATATGCAACATATCTTATGGTAATTGGATTTGAAGAGGCTAAAAGCTTTTTGGAGAAAAACACCCATTTTGATGCAATTTTAGTATATGGAGATC
>JAFYMJ010000089.1 GCA_017556665.1 Bacteroidales bacterium | reverse complement strand
TTGTTAGCTGCCTCTATAAAATACTCAGGTCCTTTTTGGAAGGTGATTCTACCCAAGAAAGTAACAATCTTGTCCTCTACACCTCTTTTAGCTTCAACCTCTTTAAAGTCATTGAAATCAACAGCATTGTGAACTGTTACAACTTTATCTGGGTTAATGCCATACTTATTTATAATAATGTTTCTGGTAAGTTTACTTACAGCCATAATTTTGTCTGCAGCCTCCATACCCATTTTCTCAAGATTGTAAACTACAGGATCCACATTGTCACCACTACGGTCAAATGATGTAGCATGTACGTGAATAACAAGCGGTTTACCAGAAATTCTCTTGGCTGTAATACCTGCCATATATGTTAGCCAGTCATGAGCATGGATAACGTCAAAAGTATTGTCCAATGCAATTGCACTTGCTACCATAGCATATCTGTGCACCTCTTCCATAAGATTTGCACCATACTTGCCAGAGAATTTATATTTTCCACCAAAGCTAATCTTAAATGCCTCGTACTCCTCATATCTTGTGCATTTTGACTGATGAGTAACTTTAGCTGAGAACTCCATTGGATCAATATAAGGTACTATTCCCGATGGAACCTTTAAGAAACTTACTCTGTTAAGGAATTCATCCAGTTTAGTATGATCTGCCTTACTCCACGATTCAGCAATGTTTATATCACTTGCATTGATAATCTTTACAGCACTCTCGTCCTCGTCTCCAGAAGCGGAAGGCATAACAAACAGAACATCTATTCCGTGTTTAGCTAAACCTTTGGTCAAGCCGTGGCACGCTGTTCCCAAACCACCTGCAATATGGGGAGGGAACTCCCATCCGAACATTAAAACTTTCATCTTCTCTTATTTTTTTATTCTGTTTAACAAGTACTTTGCTCTTAATACCTCTGCTACTGAGCATGCAGAAGAGATACATCCATGAGGTTTGTGAGAAGGGTCTCCATCATATATCTCGGCAATAGAGCCAATACCATGAACATTGATATCCTCCTCAAATGCATTAAGAAGTTCTTTTGCCTGTTTTGCAAATCCTTTAGCCCCAAGAATCAAATGTGCCTCTACATATGGACCCAACAACCAAGGGAATGTACAACCGTTGTAGTGAGCAATATCTCTACTGTTCTGGTCGCCCTCATATACACCTTTATATAATGGGTTCTTTGGTGCTAGAGTTCTTACACCTCTAACAGTAAGAAGCTCTTTCTTTACAACTTTCAGAACACCCATCTTCTGCTCCTCTGCAAGTGGAGAATAAGGTAAGCTGACTGCAATAAGTTGGTTAGGTCTTACATATACATTCTGGCCTCTGTCATTTACAAAGTCTGCCAGATACTCTTTCTGGTCATACCAGAACACTCTTGAGAAGTTCTCGTCAAGTTTCTTGATTATAATCTCTGCCTCTACAGCAACTTTAGGTTTGTTGTTTGCAGCAGCCAAATCTCTGATAAGGCATAGTGCATTATACCATAATGCATTTACCTCTACCTGATATCCATATCTGTTACATACTGGCAAACCACTTACATATGTGTTCATCCAGCTTAACGCAACGCCATCCTTTTGAGCCCATAGCAAGCCATTCTCATGCAACCATATACTGTTTCTGTAACCTTTTACATATGAATTCATGATATCGGTAAGCACTTTACCGAATTTCTTCCACAAATTCTCTTTAGTTGCACCAAAACTCATATATTGGCTGATTGCTCTTGCATACCATAAAGCTACATCAGGAGCATTCTCGCCATATAGAATCTCATCTTTATGTTGTTTGTAGATACTGTTGATAATTCTCTCGAATCTTTCAGCATCACCGTTGTTGTACAATGTCAAACCTGCAAGTGCATTGAACGAATCTCTAAGATTCTCATAATCCCAAGAATATCCAGAACAAATGCTGTACTCATTATCAATTTTGGTTACAAATTGGTCTGCAGCAAGTTTCAGACATGCATCGTATGAATTTCTTAAATTATCACGCTTGGCAACCTCTTTCTCGAATCTTGACTTCAAAGATTTTGATTGGCATAATGAAGTTGAAGCAGACAAGATGATACTCTCACCTTTCTTGATTGGAACTTCAAAATATCCTGGTACAAACAAATCCTCAGATGAAGCAAAGCCTCTTCTGCTCTCCTCTTTATACACTACATTTTTGTACCAGTCTGGACTTCCCACCCACTCATTCTTTTTGTTAAGCTGCAAATGCAATGAAGGGAAACCTGAATACATATTGAATGCAACACCATTATCTACAGCTGCATATCTTGTATTAGCATTAGTGTTTGCTTTAGTAAGAGAGTGGATGTTTCTATACGCCAAGAATGGTTTAATTCTTAATGTTGTAGGTGAGTGAGCATCCAAAAGGGTATATTTAACCAATACCTCCTCGCTGTCTCTTACAAACATTATTGTCTTCTCAAATTTCATACCTCCTACTCTGTACACTACTGTAGAAGCATAGTCCATTTCAAAATCAATAATGTATTTGTGACCACGTGGCTCATAAACATCTCCGTACGAGGTTATGCCCAAATTGAAGCATTGCCCGTGTTGAATAAGAGTCTCGTGCAAAGTTGAAAGAAGAATGTGTTTTTCTCCTCCAAAATTTTTAATTGGAACAACTAGCAAACCATGATATTTTCTTGTGTTGCAACCAACTATTGTTGTATTAACATAACCTCCGGCTCTGTTGGTCAACAATATCTCGCGCTCCAAAGAATACTCAAGATTTACGAGTTCCTCTTTTTTAAATTCCAAATACGCCATTGTACAATTATTATAAATTAATTATTTGTTTACATTTTTTAGTACAAATGCACTTCTGCTTGGAATGTATAGCGTCAGTTTGCTATCTTCCATTGTAAAGTGCCTTTGATCCCTTTTATTCCGTTCAAATCCATTGAACTCGGCCCAGTCACTATCCAGCACAACCTTATACTCACCTGGAGCTACTTGCACCTGATAGTCTGTATAAGAATTGGTTGGACTAAAGTTAAATACAAACAAGAAACCGCCTCTTTCCATAATAAGCACTTGTTTCTGCTCATCGTTATAAACAGACACAGGTGGTGCGGCCAAAATCTTGTTCTCTGCAAAAAGATGAACCATCTCTTTGTCAAAGTTCAACAATTTATGATATCTCAGGAATGGACTGTCAGCAAGACTCCATTGTCGGCGAGCATGCTTATGGGACCAGTCATTTCCCTCTCTAGGAAAATCTATCCATTCCGGATGGCCAAACTCGTTACCCATAAATGTAAGGTAGCCATTACCAGATGTAGCCAATGTTACAAGTCTTATCATCTTATGTAATGCTATTCCTCTATCTACGGTAAAGTCTGGCATGTCCAAACTCATATGGGTGTACATTTTTGCATCTATAAGCCTAAAGATGATTGTTTTATCACCCACCATAGCCTGATCATGACACTCAGCGTAGCTTATTGTCTTTTCATCTGCTCTCTTGTTGGTAAGTTGCCACCAGATGTCACAGACATTCCAATTCTGGTCACTAAGCTCCTTAATCCATTTGATCCAATGATCCGGAACACCCATACTCATTCTGTAGTCAAAGCCAAAACCACCCTCTTTAACTGGTGCGGCAAGGCCTGGCATTCCACTCATATCCTCTGCAATGGTAAAGGCATCTTTGTGAATCTCCTTAATCAGAATATTGGCCAAACCAAGATACACTAAAGCATCTTCATCTGTATTCCCGTCAAAATAATCAGGATAACCTGTAAAGCATTTACCAAGACCGTGGTCCCAATAAAGCATACTTGTAATACCATCAAAACGGAATCCATCCAAATTGAACTCTTGCATCCAGTACTTGCAGTTTGACAGCAAGAAATAAAGAGTTTCATTTTTTCCGTAATCAAAACATCTGGTTCCCCAAGCCGGGTGATCACCCTTGTCACCGGGATGGAAATATGTGGTAGTTGTACCATCCAGCTTGCTCAGACCCTCATTTTCATTCTTGACTGCATGAGAGTGAACAATATCCATAATCACAGCTATACCCAAGCCGTGAGCTGTATCCACCAAGTTTTTAAACTCTTCCGGTGTACCAAACCTAGAACTAAGTGCAAAGAAATTAGACACCTGGTAACCAAATGATCCATAGTAAGGGTGCTCTTGCAGCGCCATTACCTGAATTGTATTATATCCCAAATCAGCTATTCTGGGAAGAACATTCTCTGTAAAACTTTTAAATGAAGCGACCTCATACTCTTCTGAAGACATACCAATATGCACCTCATAAATTAATGGGTTCTCCACTTTTGGAGCTCTTTTATGCTCCCATTTGTAAGGATTCTCAGGAAACCATATTTGAGCGGCAAAATCTTTTGTTGCAGGATTTTGCACACATCTTGTTGCATATGCCGGCAATCTCTCACCTTCTCCCCCTTCCCATATTACCAGAAACTTGAACAGATCTTTATGTCTGATTCTTTCAGGTGCAACCTTAAGCTCCCAATTTCCATTGGCAAGCTTGCTCATTCTAAACTCAATATCCTTACTCCAACCATTAAAATCTCCAATTACATAAATCTCTTTTGCATTTGGAGCCCACTCTCTAAAATAAATAAAATCCCCCTCCTGATGAACGCCATAGTATATATGGTTATTTATGGCTTTAGACAACTTTCCCCTCTTACCCGCTATCTCCTCCTTCTTAGCTTTAAGCTTTTTGTTCCTTCTAACAATCACATTTTTAAAAGGAGCCAAATATTTATCTTTAGTGTATAACATAGTTAAGTTGGTTAGTTCTCATTTAATATATTGTCAAACTCCTCCTGATACCCTTTAAGCTGCTCTTTACAGAACCTTATAAGCTCCATAGCCTCCTTCATCTCCCTCTCCAAACCCTGCAAAGTGGCCTGCGGAGACTCCATTTTCTCCACAAGCTCCTCCAGCCTCTCCATAGCCTGCTCGTATGTAATATCTCTCTTTTCCATCTTCCCGATAATTTAGTTCAACACCTTCCCTACAACAAAATCCACACTTCCATCCCCCATTACAAGCCTCACCTCTACCCCCTCCTTAATATCTTTTGCAGTTGCCATTTCACCTCCAACTGCAACTATAGCATACCCTTTACCAAGCTTTTTGGCAGGGTCTGCATTCTCAATTCGTTTTTCTATCACCTCCAGAGCAAGTTTTCTCTTAAGAATCTGCTCTGTTACAGCAAGTCTTATCCTGGCTTGTTTTTTTGTAACTTTTTCTATTTCTGTGGAAACTTTGCGGTGCAAAGTTAGCAAACTTCTTTGATATAACCTTGTAAGTTTTTGATTTTCTTGCACAAAGTTTTCAACAAGAAAGTCAGCCACAGCAGTTGGTGTCTTTACAGATGTATGTGCCACCATATCGGCCACATGGTAATCATGGTCATGTCCAACCCCCACAATAACAGGAAGAGGGAACTGTGCTATATTCAGAGCAAGTTCATAGTCATCAAAGCAAACAAGATCCATAACAGCTCCTCCACCCCTTATAATCACAACAGCATCATACTCCTCCTCACTCTCTGCAATCCGCTCCATTGCAGCAATAATTGAACAAGGAGCCTCATCCCCTTGCATTACAGCATCAAACAACATTGTCTTGAATCCTATACCAAACTCATTACCCTTAAGATGATTCATAAAATCCCTATAACCCGCAGCTGTTGCAGAACTTATAACAGCCAGCCTGCAAGGCAAGACAGCCAGTTGAAGTTGCGAATTCATATCCATACACCCATCCTGCTGCAGCTTTGCAATGGTTTGCTGACGTTTCAACTCCATCTCGCCAATTGTAAATGAGGGATCTATATCATATACCACCAAAGTAAGTCCATATATAACAGAATAAGTTACTTTTACCTTTACCAGTACATTCATCCCCGCCTTTATTCTGCTCCCTGTCAAAGAATGGAAGAAAGGCTTTATCATCCTGTATTCAGAATCCCATATAACCGCCCTGGCCTTTGCCACTACAACCTTATCAGACTGCCTGTACTCAACCAATTCAATATAACAGTGCCCGCTTGCATTCTCCTGCACCTGGCTTATTTCTCCAACAACCCATTCCATATGGGGAAGCTCACTCTCTACCTCTTTTTTTATCCGCCCCATCAACTCTCCAAGAGTTATATTTTTATCCATTTGCCTTAAATTTTAAAAACATTACAAGATAGCTAAAAATTGCGGATTTTTAACTACCTTTGCATACTACTATAGATTTTTTGAATGAAAATTACAAAGGCACTTTTTGCTGGCAGTAGCCAATTGCTTAAAGATAAACCAAAACAGAAACTTCCGGAGTTTGCATTCATTGGAAGGTCAAATGTGGGTAAATCATCTTTAATCAATTCTTTGTGCGGAGTTAAAGGGTTGGCCAAAACATCACCAACCCCAGGAAAAACTCTGCTGGTCAATCATTTCCTTATAAACGATTCTTGGTATCTGGTAGATTTGCCAGGTTA
>JAFYMJ010000088.1 GCA_017556665.1 Bacteroidales bacterium | reverse complement strand
ACAGTACCATTAATATTTACAATACCGCCATCTGCCCATACTGCAATACTATATTTTGCATCTTGAGCAATAACTCTACCTTTACCTTCAATATTTAGAGTACCTTTCTTAACCCAGAAAACATAACTGTCGGTAGTTCCTTCACTTATAGTCCCATTGCTTTCAGCAAATACTCCTGCTGTGATATTATATCCATTAAGATTAATAGTCACTTCTGTATCTGTATCAAGAACAAGTGGTTTAGACAATTGGATATCTTGCTGCAAAGTAAAAGTCCCACCATTTACAAATACATCTTCAATTACTGATGATCCGGCTACTCCTTCAAGATCTATTATCTCAAAATTGGGATCATCATTTATTCCTTCAGGAAGAATAGCTCCTGCTCCTTTGAAAATTTTAACTTTCTTGCCAGTTTTATTCTCAATTGAACCGACTGTACCATAAACTTTGATATTACCTCTAGTAATCACCAAGTTCTCAATCTCAACTCCTGCAGGAATAATAAGGGTATTCTCTGCTGTATGAGCTGTAACTGTTGTATACACAGCTGAACCTGATTTAGGTAAAAGCTCAACGGATGCTGACGGATGATAAAGACTCAATTCCTGTGTAGTCTCAGGCAAATATAGATCTACTTTTCCTGTCAATGCACCCCAATCCTTTGTTGAAATTTTAGACGCTGTTGAAGTTATAGAAAAACTCATATCTTCTTCTGTGGTAAAAGCACCTGGTGCAACATCCAATTTGAATCCAGGCATATTATCAGGTAAAACAAAATTTGTTTCTCCACCTTTTACACATTCCTCCATTTCAACTTTGCTTGCACCTATTATTGGAGCATTACCATTATTGTCAAAAATATATGTTCCGTAGTACTTTGTACCCCTCTTAATATCTTTGATTTCTTTTTTATCATAAATTGTTTTCACCAAAGATTGAGTAGCCTCTGTTCCGTCATAATTAGTAGGATACAATTTTATAGTAAATTTATTGTTATTAAGCTGGCTATTCTCATTATACAAAGAAATTGGAATATAGAAAGTCTTATCTGTACTATAATTCTCTGGAGTAAAATGAATCACAAAGGTTTCATAAGGCCAGTCAGAAGATGTATTATAACTGGTTGGCACTCCATTATCATCAAAATAAATCTTTGTATCATGAAGAATAGCATTTGCCGTATTAACCTCTAACTTATCATATCCTGCAGGCAAATTATTTATGGTAACCGCTATAACAGCTCCAGCCACTTTAAAAGATAGATCAGAATAATCATTATTGTTGATTAATGTCGCCATTTGAGCTTTACAACTAGTACCATCAGTCCAATTTTTATACCTTAAAGCATATATATCACCAGCTTCCTTTTCATACTCGACTCTAGTAATAATCATTCGATCCTCATTATTGTATGTTGCTTTTTGGGTATATGGGTACACTGCGGCTACCCAATTCTTTCCAACAGGAATCTTTCCTCCAAATTCTCCAGTCTGTGAACCAGCACCTTGTGTCAATGTCAACTTTGCTTTTGAGCCATCCTCAGCAAGCAAAGCAATCTCATCACCCTCAGCCCAATAAACTTTATT
>JAFYMJ010000087.1 GCA_017556665.1 Bacteroidales bacterium | reverse complement strand
AGATGAGGTGTCGTATGTGGAAATTGGAGATAATGTTACAATTAGGGAGTGTGCAACAATAAACAGAGGAACAGCCGCAAGCGGTAAGGGCAAGACTGTAATTGGAAACAATACTCTTGTAATGTCATACGCGCACGTTGCTCACGATTGTGAGGTTGGAAACAATTGTATCCTTGTAAGTTATGTTGGTATAGCAGGTGAGACAGTTGTGGATGACTGGGCAATTATTGGTGGAAGTTCGGTAGCACACCAGTTCTCCAATATTGGAACACATGCAATGGTTGCAGGTGGCTCAAGAATTGGAAAGGATGTCCCTCCGTATGCAATGGCAGGCAAGTATCCGCTATCTTACTGCGGTATAAATATAGTTGGCCTTAGAAGAAGAGGTTTTACCATTGATCAGATTGAGAGAATTAAAGAGATATATAAAACTATCTACCAAAGTGGTTTGAATATATCTGATGCATGCAAAAAAGTTGAAGCTGAGTTTGAGGAAACAGTAGAGAAAAGAACTATTCTTGACTTTATAAAGAGATCAAAACGCGGCATCATTAAAGATAACATTGGAGCTATATCTGATGAAGATTAGTGATAGTAAGGCTATTTTAAGTACAGCATATTTTCCTCCAATTGAGTATTTTGCCGTAATGGCAAACTCACAACAAGTGTATATTCAAGGAGGGGAAATGTATCAGAAACAATCATACAGAACCCGTTGCAGCATAAATTCTGCCAACGGGGTTCTTGTTTTAACTATGCCTGTATTAAGATCTAACTCACAGGCAGATTCTCCAGAGGCAAAGTCTACACATAAAGTATATATAGAGGATATACATATAGATTATTCAAAGCCGTGGGTATTACAACACAAAAGGGCTATTGAGGCAGCATATATGTCATCTCCTTTCTTTGAGTACTATAAAGATGATATTTTTCCAATATTGGAGAGCAATATAGATTCATTGTTTGAACTCAATCTAAAGCTTATAAAAGTTATAGCAGAGCTTATAGGTATTGACTGTAAGATAACAGTAGCCAAAGAATACCTTACAGAGGATAAATTAAATGATATAACCGATTATAGGGAGACAATACATCCAAAGAGGGAGAACAATATTCTGGAGTCTATGAAATTGAACAAGCCCTACTATCAGGTATTTACCAATAAGCAGGGCTTTGTAAAAAATCTTTCAATTTTGGATCTTCTTTTTAATGAAGGCCCAAACAGTATATCTTATTTAGAATCTTATACCAAAGGTCAAGAATAGATTGAATAATTTGTTGGTGCTTTCACATACAGGTGCCTGATATATTACATTTCCATTATCGTATACATCATCATAGAATGTGAAAGAATCTGTTGTGTTAAGTTTCTGTTGGTATGCAAGATCTACAAAATAACCGCTGTCAGAACTGTATCCAAGTCCAAACGATATAATCTGGTTAGGGTTATAACCGCTGCCAAAAGGGCTTGAGTAGAACTGGTATCCACCTCTTAAACTGAATCCTTTTGTAATGTTTGCTTCTGCACCTACTCTTACAATGTGGCTAAGTTTTAGTGTCTGCTCAATATCTTTATTCTCATTTACAAAATTGTCTGAGTATATATAGTCGTCGGCGAGTCTGCTCTTGCTATAGTTTACTTGCTCATAATCTACACTAATAACACCTTTTGTCCCAAAGGTATATGCGGCACCAACATTCCATCTTAGTGGGGTGTTTAGTTTGTAATCATACTCTCCAAGTGGAGATTCTATATATTGCTGGTATCCGTCGGTGAAGCTGCATGAAATATCTTCTGCCCATCTGTCATACAGGAACATCCAGGTTGGTGTGCTTATACTTGCACCAATTCTAAGGTTATCTGTTGGCAAGAATATCAAGCCGGCTTTTATATCAAATCCTGTACCTGTAGTCTTTTGGGAGTATCCGGCAGAAAATTCCTTGAACTGGCTGTTGAACTGGGCGGTATTTACTGCAGACTCACTGTATCTGTGACTGTATCTGTATGTGATACTGTGGATGCCAACGTTTACACCAAAGAACAACTTGTTTGAGAAATTTCCACCAAAGTTTATCATTATCT
>JAFYMJ010000086.1 GCA_017556665.1 Bacteroidales bacterium | reverse complement strand
TCACCAATTTTGGAGGTATAAGGGCATCTCTTCCAGAGGGTGAAATAAATTCGTATGATATCCTTACAATCTTTCCTTTTGACAATAGAGTTGTAATATTGGAACTTGAAGGAAAATACTTGAGGGAGCTTATGGAGAACTTTGCAAAAAGAGGAAGAGTTGAAGCACTTAGCGGGGTAGAAATTGTAATAAACAAAAAAGTACTTGAGAAATGTCTTATAAATGGAAAACCAATTAAAGACGATAAAATCTATAAGGTTGCAACCATTGATTTCCTTTTGGATGGAGGTGACAATGTTTATGCTTTAAAATATGCGTCAAAAGTTATCAAGACAGAGAAAAAACTTATGGATGTATATATTGACCACATAAAGTCAGAAACAGCTAAAGGCAAAGTTATAGACCAGAAATCTGATTCAAGAATTACAATTATTAAGTAGAGGTACATATGAGATTATTACAATATAAAATAGCTGTACTGGCCCTTGCATTTGTTATGGGGCTAAGTTCTTCTTCATACGCACAAAAGCTGGTGATTCTGCACACAAACGACAGTCATAGCCAAATTACACCTCAAACAGCAGGAAACAAAACAGGATGGGGTGGATATGAAAGAAGAGAAAATTACATTAACCAGGTTAGAGCAGAAAACGAGAATGTACTTCTTTTAGATGCTGGAGATTTCAGCCAAGGTTCACCATACTTTACAATTTTTAAAGGTAAAGTAGAGGTTGAGCTTTTGAATGCATTGAAATACGATGCAGTTTGTCCTGGAAACCACGAGTTTGATAACGGCAAGGACCAGCTTGCAGAGATATTGCAAGATGCAGAATTTGATGTTGTATGTGCCAATCTTAATTTTGAGGGAACATCTCTTGAAAAAATAGTGAAGCCATACACAATAATTGAGAAGTGCGGAAAGAAGATTGGAATTATTGGAGCTACAGTAAATTTAAGAGGATTGGTAAATCCAAGAAATGTTGAAGGGGTAAAATGGGAACACCCATATAAAATCATCAATAGCATTGCCCTTAAATTAAAAAATGAGGAAAAGTGCGATCTTATTATCCTTCTTTCTCACATAGGATATGATCATGGCAAGGAACAGAATCCAAGTGATGACATGATTGCCAAAAACAGTGAGAATATAGATATCATTATTGGTGGCCATTCTCACACATACATAAAAGAGATGGCTGTATACAAAAACAAGCTTGGAAGAGATGTTGTAGTTGTAACAGCTAATGAGAAAGGCAACTACGTAGGAAGATTAGATATTGAATTTTAGAAATGAGTCTAATAAAATTCATTAAGGACTGGACACTACCCATTGCTATGATAACAGGGGTAGTGTCTTACTTTATATATGCAGCACTCCCTATTCCAGCTGAATGCAGATTTTATATTAAAGAGGGGGTAGCATTTATACAGCCTGCACTAATTTTTACAATGCTTTTCCTTACATTCTGCAAAATAGATTTTATGCAACTAAGACCTTGCAAATGGCATATATGGTTATTGCTTATCCAATGTTGCAGTTTTCTGTCCCTTGGAATTGTATTGTATTTTCTTAAAGATTATCCAGTGCACATACTTATAGAATCTGCAATGTTGTGTATGATATGCCCTACAGCAACAGCTGCAGCTGTTGTGACCCACAAACTAGGGGGAAATGCGGCACACCTTACTTCATACACTATACTTATCAATCTGGCAGTAGCAATACTTGTCCCACTTGTTGTATCATTGGTTTTTTCAAATCCTGAACTTACATTTATTGGGTCATTTGTAATGATACTTGGTAAAGTATTTCCTTTACTGCTTTGCCCTGTAATTGCAGCTGTACTTTTGCAGATATTTTTACCAGATATAAGAAAAAAGCTTGGAGCAATAGCCCATATCTCTTTTTACATTTGGGCAGTTGCCCTTACCTTGGCCATTGCAGTTACCGTAAAGAGTATTGTTCACAGCAATATGTCTGTATGGTATCAGGTAGGAATTGCAGTAATATCTGCCATAACTTGCATTATACAATTTGCATGCGGCAAGAAAATTGGTAAAAAGTACAACGATACAATCACTGCAGGACAATCCCTGGGCCAGAAAAACACTGTTCTGGTAATATGGATGGGTTATACATTCTTTACCCCTATTTCTGCCGTTGCGGGAGGTTTCTACAGTATCTGGCATAATATATACAACTCGTACCAGCTGTATCAGCAAAGAAAAACAAAATAGTCTGTTTGGATATATAAATGAAGAGGCTGACTAAAAAGTCAATATGACTGACTAGTCAGTCTCTTTTCTATATATATAGTTGCACCGGGAGGATGATAGTGATTGCGGAGGACTCCGTTCGCTTCGCTCACTCCGGCCCCTCCCACAATCTACTTCGTCCCGCTATCGCGGAACTCGTATCTTGCGGGCCCCTCCCCCTGCCCGTGTCCGGGGGTGGACACGCCTCCGCAATCACTACCATTC
>JAFYMJ010000085.1 GCA_017556665.1 Bacteroidales bacterium | reverse complement strand
CAAGAGTATATGCCTGGAGAACTGTTAAAAGAGGTATTGAATCTGTTAAAAAAGGCCAATCTACAGTTATGCAAGTTGGTGAGTATTGCTATGTTGACATGAAACAGTCTCCACTTGAAAGAGGTCATAACTGGGCAGGAATTGTAACTTTGGAAAAGATTTATTCCCTAGACCCAACAGGTAGCTTTAATCTTACTCCCGACGAGGAAAAGTTGGTTTTAGGACCACAGGCAGGCTTATGGACTGAATTGCTTAACAGACCTGCAAGATTCTTGGAGTACCAGTATTTCCCTAGAGTTGCGGCACTTGCAGAGGTTGGATGGACAAAAGGTGAATTGAAAAATTTTGATGACTTTAAAAAGAGACTTGAGAACAGCCATTATGAAAGAATGTTCAATATGGGTATTGCATTCAGGGTTCCATATCCTAATGTAATCTATGAGAACAATACACTAAAGGTAACTCTTCCATACAAACATGCTGTTGTAAGATACACCACAGATGGAAGTGAGCCAACTTGTACATCAAACATCTATACTGGAGATATTGTAACATTTGAGCCACTTAAATTCAAATTTGCAACATTCTATAAAGACATTATAAAGAGTATAACTGTTGGTCCACTTAACATTGAACCTGAATATTTGAAACCAGAGGTAGAGGTAACAAGTACATTTGACCCTAAGGATTACAGTAAAGGTTATAATATGGATCATGTTACCAACTATAACTTTAAGAAATGCCTTAGAGTTTCAAGGGCTGCTGTAAAAGGTGATTGGGTATTGTATAACTTTAAAGAGCCAGTAAAATGTAATTCAATTAAAGTAGAAACAGGTATGCCAAACATTACTTTCTACAGTGTTACTGATGGTTATGTTGAATACTCATACAATGGTAAAGACTTTATTAAAGGTGATGAGTTTGTACATGGTATAGCAAATATTTATCCTCAGCAACCTGTTAAAGCTGTAAGGATAGTTGTTACCAACACTTCTGATGCTTTGGCCATTTGCTTCCAGGCACTAAAAATTGAATAAAATAGAGTTGATCTAATTGGTATATACAATATGAGTCCGGGTTAAAAGTAATTTTGATCCGGACTCATATTTTTTTACAAGTACACAATCGTACAGAAGCAGACAAGGACTATGGATGGATGGTTTGGTATATATAACATAAGGGTAACCCAAAAGGTCACCCTTATATTTATATTATTTTATTTTTACTCTATACCTATTTGATATTTTCCCATATGTAATCGTATACAGGTTTGAAATCTTGTGATTTAGCCTCTCCTTTATACAATTTGTCAATTATAGGTTTTGACATTTCAAATACTTTATTCTCAATAACAAGTGCCTCATTCATGAATTTTTCTATTAGATTAACATTCATGTATTGTTTGCCGTTACCTCTCTTTATTGGGAATATCTGATGTTTTCTCTTTAGGTTCCAGTCGCACATATATGCATTCTGTGATTCATTTGAAGATAACATATATGCAGGTTGGCTGCTGCCGTTTACTACCATTAATGGTACTGTTATACCAACTGTTGGATAACCTAAGTTAGTCCACATGATTGTATTCTTTGGATCCTCACCCTTTTTTACTCCACTTACAACTATAGAACAAGTAGAAGATCTTCTAGGGATAAAATCCTGATCAATGAACCAACCACCACATTTTTCTACTACCTCTTTATCTTTAAGAAGATCAATTCCCAATACTGAATGGTAATAGCTTCTTGAAAGGTTTTGCATTATCCATTTTGGGGTAAACTCTCCATTTCTTGAAAGGTGTTGTTTAACAATCTTATCTGCGTTGGTATATCTTATATAACCCATACCATCATT
>JAFYMJ010000084.1 GCA_017556665.1 Bacteroidales bacterium | reverse complement strand
CTTCGAGATTGTATAGGGTTCTTCCGCACCCCGGGCAAGCAATATACTCAGGTTTTGTAAATTTTCTCCTTGCAGCCTGTTGCAGATTGTCTTTAAATTCTTCTATATCTTTCTGGTCTATAACTTTGTCTGCTACAATGCCACCAATATTGAAATCATCAATCTCTTTATCAAGAAGCATTGGACCGTAACAGCAAGAAGCCTTTAATATGAACTCATCCCACGAACTGCATTTAAAGGTGTATGTTTTATTCAAATCTTGTTTTATAAGAGATATCTCTTTAAGGTATTCTCCACTATAGAAGTAATCTGCTATAATTTTTCCAACAGGTATTTCGTTTACCGGGTTTTCTGTTAAAGAGACTCTGATTGTATCACCTATCCCGTCTTTAAGGAGAGTTGCTATACCAACTGCAGATTTAATTCTCCCTGTGTCAGCGTTACCAGCTTCTGTTACCCCCAGATGCAGAGGAAATGCAATACCTTTCTCTTGCATTGCCTCAGATAGAAGTCTGTATGCTGTTGCCATTACAATTGTGTTGCTTGCTTTAAGTGATACCACAACATTTGTAAAATTGTTGTCGAGACACATCTGAATCCACTCCATTGCGGCCTCTTTCATTCCACGTGGGGTATCTCCATACAGATTTATTATACGCTCACCCAAAGAACCATGATTTACTCCAATTCTCACAGCTGTATTGTATTCTTTACATACCTGAATGAATTTGGCAAACTCACTTTGGGCAATAGAGTGCTCTTTTGCAAAATTTCCGGGGTTTATTCTTACTTTATCTGCAACTTTAGCAACCTCTATTGCAACCTGGGAACTAAAGTGTACATCTGCTACCAAAGGAACATTTATCCCTTTATCAATCAGTTTTTTCTTTATGACCTTTAATGCCTCTACCTCTTTAAGTCCTTGAGTTGTAAGTCTTATTATATCAGCTCCTGCATTGGCCATCTCTACGCATTGTGCAACTGACTCTTCTATATCCTGAGTATGCGTATTGCACATAGTCTGAACTTTAAAAGGTGTGTTGCCACCTATAACTATATCTCTAACCTTAACAGCTATAGTATCCATTATTTCTTTTTGTTTTTGCCACCAAATCTATAATACAGTCCTACGCCAATAAGCATCTGATTTGAATGTGTATATACCCAATATTCATCTGAGTATATGGTAGGATCCATGAAATTATTTAATGCATATTTGTAATCAAATGTAAAATGCAGCTCTATGGGTTTGAACGCAAAAGCAAGTCCACCGCTTCCTATTATACCAACTCCAATCTTATTTATTGTTTCAGGTATACCATCTGCCAGATTTGAGTCAAATATATATGTCCCATATGCTCCAACACCAAGCATTATTCTCATTTTCCAGAAATCATATCTGAATTGTGCAACTAATGGAAATTCTATAGCTGAATAATACTCTTTTTCTGAACTGTACACTTCTGGTTTTACCCCTTGTGGTGATGTACGGAATCTTTTATCATACCCAAGTTCTGTATAGCCTAATCCTGTATGAAATCCAAAATATGGCATAGATCCCCATAATGTATGGTAATAAGTATAGTATATACCATAGTTTTTTGGTGATTTGATACTTTTATGAGCTTGTTCTGTACTGAATGCAATACTTGACAATGCGTAACCCCATTTTACACCAATAATATGGAATTCCAGATTTGTTGAATCTTTAACCTTTATCTCTGCATCTGCAAATGAATTCAGTTCAAACTCTTTTAATTCATCTTCTGTATTTTGTCCGTATAGCGAAAAGGTAGAAAAAATTATCAATAAAAGTGTATATATCAGTTTATTCATCTTTGTGCTTTGAATTAAATATTTCTTTAATGTCTAATATTTGTTCCAGATCTGTCTTCTGTCCAAGTTCAATTACACTGTTACCATCTGGAAGTGTAAACAATGTAACCTTCTCTGGTTCTTTCCTATAGATTACATTGCCGGGATCCAATACACCGTTATTGTTTATATCCTGTGTTATTCTAATTGAGTATTTACCTTCTTTAAGATATGGAAATAGGAGTGATGTATCTTTTGATATTGTATAATCTCTGAATACAGTTGCCCTGTTTTCACTTATAAGTTCTATAATATATTTATTGTCAACATTCTCCATAATCATTTGAATGCTGCTGAGATTGTCATCTGTTGGAAGTGTTATCTTTACATTAGTTGAATCGTTAGTGAACCCGTTAATGTCTTTGAAATTAGCGTGTGGCACCACAATCTCATAATCATTTCCAACTTTGAATTGCTCCTTTGGCCTTACTATATACCTGTTGATATTGAAGCTGTCTTGTTCAACAGTGTATTCTACATTTGATGTAATCTTCCTTGGAGTGGTTAAAGTAAATCTCAATGAGTCAAATAGAGCTTTTTCCAATGGCTCGTTGAATGTGAATACAATTCCATATTGCTCCACTTTCTCAGGTGATGCCTCTATGTTGAATTTAAGAAGATCTTCTCTCTGGTTTGTCTGTCTTGTGGCAATTTTTGATCTTACTTTTGGCTGTTGTTTTGCTCGTGGTAGTGTAAGCCTTAATTTTTCTACCTGAGGAACAAGCTTGCCTGTAGAATCAGATTTGAGATATTTGATTCCTAAATTTAATGTATCCTGTGGCTCCGGATTGCCTTTAATCCAAAAGTTAAGACTGTCTTTTACTCTATTGAATTGTGTAATAAGTCTGTCTCTTCTTATTCCTCTAATTGAGAATGAGTCAATTACTGCGTTCTCTGCATTGAACTTAAGGTATGCACCCCTTACTGTTGGCCTCTCGCTCTCTTTAATGTACTGGATGTTGCTCTTTTCCCTAAAAGTATATATATGTACTTCACACGGTCTGGCAAGACAGGCAAGTGTATCAGTCATATCATATGTAGATATCTGCGGAAGAGAATCGTTGTATAACACTTTAGGTACTATGGTTTCTGATACAAATCCAACATCCTCTATACCCAGGTCATATTTGTTATTGTTATTCTCATCTTTTATTGCAAAAACATGATAAGGGACATCTTTAAGGTTTCTGACTGTAAAATATCCCCATTTGTCTGTTTTGGCAATTGCATCGGGAAGCTCATTCACTACTGTTGAATCTTTTGCATCTTTATATAAAAGTACTGTAATCCCTTCCTGAGGCTGCAGTTTCTGGTAGTCCATTACTGAACCACTCAATATCATTGAATCTAAAGTATTTCCGGTTGAAAAACTGTAGACATAGTTATACAGTATGTTTCCTTCGTTAAAGTCCCTGATTGCATCGCCCAAAATTAACGAGTATGATGTATTTGAGTCAAGAGGCTCCTCAAAAGATACTACAAGGGTTTTACCCTTTATTTTGGTTTTTGGGGCTTTAGACTGAGGAGGGGACAGGAATACATTCTTGAATGCCTCCTTAACCTCTATAAATTCATTGAAAGTAATTTCAATTTTTGTCTTTTCAAGTGGAATGTTTGTTGATCCTGCTGGTGGCATTGCACTTAATACAACTGGGGGCAAAGTATCTTTCAGACCACCTGTAGGTGCTCCCTGCGTGTTTGCACAAGAAGTTGAATTTAGGCAGTAAACTGCCAATAGTATAACTGTAAGTAATTGATATATTGTGTTTTTATTAAATTTCATCTCTTTTAGTCGTTGTCTTTTGCATCTGTTCTAACTGCACTGTCTACCCCTTTAACCTTAAGAATTGTTTGAATCATAGTCTCCAAGTCCTGAACATCATGGACATACAAATCTATATATCCCTCAAAAATTCCATCATGTGTCTGGAAATGTATTTTACGGATATTTACACTTAAATCCAGGGTGATATATTTTGTAATCTCTGTAACTATACCCATTCTGTCAATGCCTCTTAGAGCAATTCTGGTAAGGAATGACTGAATATTGTGCTTGGTCCATTTTACATTAAGAATTTTTCCCCCTTGTACAGATGCCAAAGCCGTAGCTTTTTCACATACTTTCTTATGTACAATTACATTATTGTTGTCATCTACAAAAGCTGTAATTGCATCTCCAGGAATTGGATGACAGCAATCTGCTATTTTGTATGACAGTGTCCTGTCATGCAGATTTTCCTTTAGATAGTAATCCTTTTTCTTGTCAATAACCTCTTTATTGTTTATTCCCTTTATCTCTTCGTCGGTTTCATCATTCTCTATCTCTTTATTTCCACCAAAGAACAATTGGAATCCCCAATAATTTACCTTTTTGGTAGGATTATTCTTTTTAAGGATCTCTTCTATATTGTCAAGTTTGACTAGTCCGGTAGCTAATTTTATATATAACTCCTCTTTGTTGTTTAGCTTGAACTCAATTAAAAGTTTGTTGATTACCCTTGCCTGAAGCTTGATTCCAAGTTTGTTCAATGCATTTTCAAGAATTTCATTACCCTCTTTAATTGCATCTTTTGTATCGGTTTTCAAACTTTCGTATATAAAGTTCTTTGCCTTTGATGTTGTAACAAAATTCAGCCATTCTTTTTGTGGTTTGGCGTTTTTTGCATCGGACATTACAATCTCAACCTGATCTCCATTTATAAGCACATGAGACAGAGGTACCAGTTTGAAATTTACTTTGGCAGCAATGGCTCTGTTTCCTATATCTGAGTGGATATGATATGCATAGTCCAATGCTGTAGCACCTTTAGGGAGTGTTTTTGTTTCTCCCGACGGAGTAAAGACAGACATTTCTGAGGCAAGAATACCTTCATGGAAACTGTCCAGGAATTGAAGGGCATTTACATCGGAGTTCTCCAATACACTTCTTACCTGATTAAGCCACTTGTCAATGTCGTTTTCGTTTTTGTTGACACCCTTGTAGCTCCAGTGTGCTGCCAAACCTCTTTCTGCTATCTCATCCATTCTTCTGGATCTGATTTGTACCTCAATCCAGTGGCCATTGTTACTCATTAATGTACAATGCAATGCCTCGTATCCATTAGATTTAGGATTTGTTACCCAATCTCTAATTCTATCATTTTTGGATCTGTACAAAGAAGATATAAGGGCAAATATATCCCAGCATTGTTTTCTTTCACTAACCCCTTCCTTAGGCTCAAAAATTATTCTTACTGCAAAAAGGTCATAAATCTCTTCAAATGAGATATTCTTTGTATTCATCTTGTGCCATATTGAGTATGGCGTCTTTGTCCTTTTTATAATGGTAAATTTATAACCTTCGTCTCTAATGGTCTGGGCTACAGGCTCAATGAATTCATCAATGGAGTATCCTTTCTCATCAACCAGATTCTCAACCATTTTTGAAATCCTTTTGTATTCTTCTGGCTCTCTATGTATAAGCCATATATTTTCCATCTCGGATTTCATGCTGTATAAACCAAGTCTGTGTGCAAGAGGAATAAAAATATACATGGTCTCACTAAGGATTTTGTCCTTTTTCCTCTCTGGCATAGATCCTATGGTCCTCAGGTTATGTAATCTGTCGGCGAGCTTTATAAGAACTACTCTTATGTCGTCATTTAAGGTAAGGAGAATTCTTTTGAAATTCTCTGCCTGCATAGATTTTTCACCCATTTTTTCTTTGTTGTGCTTGTCGTCCATAGCAGATTTAATCTTTGTAAGACCATCTACAATGGATGCCACTTTAGCACCAAAAAGTCTTGATATGTCTTCTACAGTGTAGTCTGTATCTTCTACAACATCATGTAAAAGGGCACTAATTATTGATTTGCAACCTAATCCAATCTCTTGTACAACTATTTTTGCAACACTTATAGGATGTAATATGTATGGCTCACCAGATTTTCTTCTAACCCCTTTATGAGCCTCATTGGCAAATTCAAAAGCTTTTACAACCAAGTCAATCTCTTCCTGGTTTGCACAACGTTTTTGAGCTACTTCTTTAAGTTGTTCAAATTCTCTGTTTATTAAGTCGTAATCTTGCTGGGTAAACATAATCTAAAATCTAAAATCCCTTTTCCCTGTTTTTATAGCCTCTAAATTTACAATAATTTTGTCTTTCTGTACACTCTCAGCCATTTTTTCAAGCTCTTTTTCTATAAGATTGTATCCAATCTCTTTAGTTTTGTCACTGGCATAGTCCTCAAGATACTCAGCTAGGGTCAATATTGCATTTGGCGTACAGAATCTTTTTATAAATCCAGGTATGGCAAATTCCATAAAATGTTCTCCTGTTCTACCCATTCTGTAGCAGGCAGTACAGAAGCTTGGTATGAATCCTCTTGACAATAGCCAAGCCATTGTTTCATCCAATTCTCTAGTATCTCCAATCTGGAATTGCTCTTTTTTAAGTTCCTGTTCACTGCCGTGTTGGTTCTTATATCCGCCAATCTCCAATTTTGTACCTGCGTCTATTTGGGATACTCCATATTCTATAACTTCATCCCTTATTGCTTCACTCTCTCTGGCTGTCATAATAAGACCTGTATAAGGGACAGCAAGTCTGAGTATTGCAACAAGACGTTTGAATTCATCATCAGATACTTTATATGGCAAATCTATTTTAAGGTCTGTGGCAGGTTGGATTCTTGGGAAACTTATTGTATGTGGGCCAACCCCAAATTTGTTTTTAAGGTAATTTGCATGTGTTACCAAACCTAACACTTCAAAT
>JAFYMJ010000083.1 GCA_017556665.1 Bacteroidales bacterium | reverse complement strand
CTCTCCTGGTCTGCCAACAATCCCCCTTGCACAGCAATCTTTAAAGTATCTCTTCCATATTTTGCATTCACACTGTCCAGCACTTTGTTTATCTGGTTAATCTTTGTAACATCATTGCTGTAGAAAAGATTCTGCTGAACACAATCACTACCCATAAGCTCTGTTACAATTACCCCTGCTTTTTTGTACAGATACCCTTTTTTGTATATGGCCCTTAACCCTTTTAACGCTTCATTCACCAACTCCAATGTGCCATCTGTTGCTTCTGGAAGCCTCAAAGTTATACTATTATAATATTTTGGCAAATCTTCTCTATAGAAATTTGTTAGCAGATACACTGTTATACACTGAGCCACAGAGTTTTGTTGTCTTAATTTAGCAGCACACGAACTTGCAAAAGATGATACAGCCTCCTGCAATTGCTCCATAGACTCCACCATATCTCCAAAACTTCTGCTTGTTGTAATTGATTTCTTGTCTGTAATATGATCAAGTTTATTGGCACTTGTCCCTTTTAGCTCCAGTTGTGTACGCTCACCAACTACCCCCATCTTTGCCCTTACCCAATGGTTGCTCATTGTTACAAAATCGTGGGCTGTTCTAATCCCTTCCCCCTTAAGCATTTTTGAATATCTGCGTCCTATTCCCCAAACATCTTCAATTGCAGTTAAAGAGAGAGCCTTGCTTAATTTCTCCTCTGTATCAATTATACAATACCCTTTGTAACCTTTGTATTTCTTTGCAAAGCGGTTTGCCACTTTAGCCAAAGTCTTTGTAGCACCTATACCTACACATACAGGAATCCCGGTATACCGTTTTACCTTATGCACTATCTCTTGAGCCTTTGCCTGCAACTGGTCAGCTGTAAAACCTTTGAACTCCACAAAAGACTCATCTATTGAATAAATTTCAAGATTAGGAACAAGCTCCTCCAGCACATTCATAACCCTACGGCTCATATCACTGTAGAGAACATAATTGCTTGAATAGGCTACCACCTCTTCCTTGTTCCACCTTTTGGAAGCCTGATGGGCAGATATTACCTTAAGTCCCATATCCTGCGCCAACTTAAATGCAGGCATTCCCATCTTTATCCCTATATCTTTTGCCTCCTGGCTTCTTGATACCACACATCCGTCGTTATTGGACAGCACAACCACAGCCCTCCCCTCCATTGCAGGGTTAAAGACTCTCTCACAAGAGACAAAAAAGTTATTGCAATCTATAACGGCAAACATCAAATCTATCTTTTATGCGATTTTATTGAATAGGTTACTATTCCCCAAATTAGGAAAGTGTTGTCGGGAGTAACAACAATTGGTTTGAACTCCTTATTCTGCGGCATAAGCCAAATTTCTTTCAATTGCCCATCCTCCTTTACAAAATGGACCCTTTTTAAGGTAAATTCTCCATCTATAAAGCATACCGCAACTGCATCCTGGTATGGCTCAATAGATTTGTCAATTATTAAAATATCGCCATCAGAGATACCTGCATCAAGCATTGACTCCCCTTTTGCCCTTCCAAAGAAGGTACTTGCAGGATTCTTTACCAGTTCTCTGTTCAAATCTATGATATTTTCTGAATAATCTTGGGCCGGACTTGGGAAACCAGCTTTAATCTCGGGTAATTCTACCATATTTTCTTTATTTTTTATCTTGTTACAAAAGTTTGGCACACCCTTTGCAAATATAAAAAGTGTTTTTCATAGGTTAATTTTTGGGTTAAAAAAGCATCTGTTTTCCAGTTCAGGAACAGATGCTTTTTTTATCAGTCCATTTCAAACTCAACAAATATAGGCCTATGATCAGAGGGATAATAGAAATTTGAAAGCTTCAACGAATCCCTTACAGGAGTTGTAAACTCATCCACAACAACACTTGCCTGCAAAACTCCCTTAAACAAAGGTTCTGTACAATAAACAAAATCTATCCTTGATTTACCCGGCATTGTAGTATAGAACTCATTAGGATACAATTTTGCAATAATGTCTATATATGGAGTGTTTTTGGCTATATAATCGTGTACCCAGAATCTTGAATCATTGTTGTTGTAATTGTATTCAAAATTATCTGCCCTTGATCTTGAGTTGAAATCACCTAGCATTATCCAGTTCTGCGCAGATGCATCCTTATGACCGCATATTGTGCTTTTACAAATATATTCAATCTCCATAAGGCGATATTTGTCTCCCCCATTCTCTTCTCTGCTTGCTTGTCTGTCTGCAGCTCTGAATGCGTATTTCTGCGGCCATGTATGTAATGTTACAATGTTCAACTCCTTATTCTCTATTGCAATCCTTGCCCAACCGCTTCCATGAGTTACAACACTATCCGGCTCCTCTCCTATAATCCTCTTTACATTCTCAATTGGATACTTTGATGTAATAACCTGAGGATAACTGTCCCTATGTCCTCCAATATACCAATAACTGTGGCCATATCTTGCCGCAAGCTCCCCCCAGCCTCCCGGAAGGTATTTGTCGGCCGAGTCCAATGCCTCTGCTGTACCGCTTTTGTATATGGATTCTGCTTCACACCAGACACATATGTCGGGAGAAAAAGAGTTTACAAAATCTACAAACAAATTATAGTTACGTGGCTGGTCACTCCACATTCCATTCTGAATATTCCAGTAAAGGAGACGAACTTTTGTTTTCTCTGAACATCCGCACAGACTGACCATAAGCATTGCCAGCACAACAAGCACACCCTTTAAACTTACCATTTTTGCCATATAGCTCACTATTTAGTGGATAATGTTTTACAAATAGCTAACTTTGTACAAGTGTTACAAATGTACAAAATTTAAAGATATGGCTATTGAACATATAGACAGAAAAGGCTCCTACTCAATAAAAGTGGATGCCCTTGAAAAATATTACGGAAATCCCAACCTTATTCCTCTATGGGTAGCAGATATGGACTTTGAGACCCCCTACTGCGTTAGAGAGGCCCTTCAGGGAGTTATAGATAAAGGAGTATATGGTTATAATTATATTCCCGATGAATATTTTACATCTATTGTACAATGGCTCCAAAAGGTTCAGGGATGGAGTGTAGAGGCACAATGGCTATCTTTTATCCCAGGAATAGTAAAGGGTATTGGCTATGTTATAAACTACTTTACCAAAGAAGGTGACGGCATAATTGTCCAGCCACCCATTTATCCTCCATTTATGAACTTGCCAAAAGGGAACAACAGAAAACTTCTGTTCAACCCCCTTATCGGGACAGAAAATCCAAACTCTCCATACAAAATGGACTTTGACAACCTGGAGGAAATCTGTTCACAAAACAGTTGCAAGCTCCTTATCTTAAGCAACCCCCACAACCCCGCAGGAATTGCTTGGGATAAAGAAACCCTAACCAGACTTGCCGAGATATGCCACAAGCACAATATTATTGTAATCTCCGACGAAATACATGCAGATATGCCTCTGTTTGGGAACAAACATATCCCTTTTGCAAGTGTAAGCAATGAGGCTGCAGCCATTAGCATAACATTTGGAGCCCCTTCTAAAACCTTTAATATGGCCGGCATAGTTGCATCATATTCTGTAATTCCAAATGAAAAAATAAGAGAACCTTTCTACAAATGGCTAAAGGTTAATGAGCTTAGCAGTCCAACAATCTTTGCCACACTTGGAACAATAGCCGCATACACAAAAGGGGACGAATGGAGATTGCAGATGCTGGATTATATTGAGCAGAATGTATTGTTTGTAGAGAAATGCTGCAAAGAGAAACTTGGAGGACTTATTACTCCACTCAGACCACAAAGCTCATTCCTGGTTTGGCTAGATTGCAGAAAATTGTCACAACACCTGTTCGGATGCATAGACCAGGAAAAGATATTCGACCTGTTCACACAAAAATCTGGATTGGCACTAAATAACGGTGCTGCTTTTGGAATTGGTGGAGAGGGATATATGCGATTGAATATTGGTTGTGGAAAAGAGATTTTAGAGAAAGCATTTGACGCTCTGGCTAAAAATTTAAAATAATTTAAAAGAAAGAGAGCTAAAAATTTGCACAATTAAAATTTTTCCCTACCTTTGCATCCCCTTACGGGAAATACCAAAGCCGTAAACAGTGAGATATGGTGTAATGGTAGCACTAGAGATTCTGGCTCTCTCGGTTCGGGTTCGAGTCCTGATATCTCAACAAGAATGGCGCGATAGCTCAGCTGGTTAGAGCGCATGATTCATAATCATGAGGTCCCCAGTTCAATCCTGGGTCGCGCTACAAAAAAGCAGTCAGAAATGACTGCTTTTTTGTTTACCTCCAAGCCCCTAAAACAAAAGCACACTCAATCAATTAACGATGAGTGTGCTTAGGAGTTCAAAATCAAATAAGTATCAAAACCAGACTACAACTCAGTTTTCCACAAACCATGAAGATTGCAGTACTCATACACTGCAATAACTTTCTCATCACCTACTGTAATTTCCGCCTCTGGTTTGTCTGTTAGGTTAACATACATTCCACCTTTCTCTGTCTCTACATAAATAAATGCAATATGATGCTCTGGAAGCATTGGGTGAGCTACGCTGCCAACCTCAACTTTAATTTTACCACCATCAAGTTTTGTAACAACTGGAACGTGTTTCTCTCCACTTGCATCTACTGTATTAGGAATCAACTCCTCCATTTTTTTACCGCAACAGAACATAGGGACTGTGCTGTCCACCATCTTAACTGCTACATTTGAGCAGGTTTGACATTTGAAAAATTTAACTGCCATAAATCTTATCTTTTAAAAATTATTACCATTAATGGCTACCACACTCATGAGAGTGGCAACCCTCTCCTGAATCAACTAAAAAACCGGCAAGATAGGATGTTACTACTGTATCAATCTCTCCCCTGCATCCTCTTATTACCTTTATTCCTGCCTCCTGCAATTTATTCTTTGCTCCATCTCCCATATTTCCTGCCAGCATTACAGTAACTCCCATTTGAGCCAATGTTGTGGCAACTCCACTTTTGCATCCACAACCTTGTGGAGATTCCATTCTTTGGATATCAATTATTTTTTTCTCCTCTACTGAATATATAAGATAATGGTCACAATGTCCAAAGTGGTCATCTATATGTCCGTCTCTGGCTGTTACTGCTATTCTTTTCATACAATCAAATCTTTATTTTGTTCATACAAATTTAAACAAATAAGGCCAAACCAGAAACTGATTTGACCTTATTTATATTAAAGATTGTTTATTCTATTTGTACATATCTTGGAAATCTTCCAAAAGATACCACATCTCATCATCAATATCTTGGTTGTAGCTTCTTGAGTTACATAAGATAACACCATTTACATTGCTTACATTTCTTGACCAGATAGTACAAACACCTGCTAGTGTACCACCGTGGAATGCAGGCCAGTTAGGGAAATCTGTATATTTACATCTCCAGCCCAAAGCATATTTCTGATATGGGTTTCCAGATGTGTTTACAACATTCTCCATTGGTTTGTACATAATATCCAATGTCTCTTTCTTGAACATATCAGCAACTTTAGTACCGTAATCAATATGAGCCATAAGTTTCATTAGTGCTGTTGGAGTTGCAATAATTCCACCTGCACCAATACCATTCTCTACATCGTTACCATACGCATTCTTACCATCCTGACCATAGTAAGAAACCTCATTTTTCAATTTTTGGCTCTCGTTGTTCTTACCGCCACAAATATCTTTGATATCGTATTGTGCATATAGATCTTTAATGTACTCCTCAAATGTTTTGCCAGAGATAACCTCAACAATCATAGACAAAACACCAAAGTTGGTATTGTTGTACTTATGAGTTGTACCAGGGATATAATCCACACTTGCATTGTCAACCAATGTTTGGATTCTTTCATCCAATGTCTTGTTGTAGTACATTGATTTTGATGGGAAGATACAATCATCAGTATATCCGCTTGTGTGGTTCAAAAGGTTCTCAACTGTAATTCTCTTAGCAGTTGAACTCATATCTGAACCGTATTTGCTAAGAATACCTTTCTCACCAAATACAATATCGTCCAATTTTACAAGACCTTGCTCATATAGAGACATAATTGCAATAGCTGCATGTTGTTTTGACATACTTGCCAATCTGAACAAGTGGTCAACAGTTACTCTCTCCTCTTTAGACTTGTCGGCGAAACCATAACCTGCTCTGTACACAATCTCCTCAGCTTTGCTGATTGCAATTGATACACCTGGCAAATTGTGTTTCTTCATAAAATCATAAACTCTGTTATCTATGTTCACATTACCATTTTTAGCAAGTACAGTGTAAGTTTTTGTACTTCCAGACTCAGAAGTAATGGCAATCTTAACATTCTTTGTAAAGTTTACTGCCACTGGTGCGTTTTGGTCAAAAGCTGTACCGTTTACAGTTACTTTAGCCTTCTCATGAACTTTAATTGAAGGGATTAGAGCAGATAATGTAGCCTCTTCTGGAACTGTAATGTACAACAATGTTCCGTTAGCAACAGGCTTGCAATCAGAAACCAATCCAGCATTGCTAGCTTTAGCGAAAGAGAAAGAGTGAAGAGAATTGTCTGTAGATTTCTTTACCTCTTCTGGTTTTTTATCTGGCTCCTGTGGAGCTGGATCCTCTTTTGAACAGGCAACTACTAGAAAGCTGAAAGCCAACAATAGTAGCAAATGTTTAATGTTTAGTTTTTTCATTGTTTTATTATTGTATTAAATATAATTTACAAAGCCATTAAAATAAGTATCTGTGGTGTAAGGACTCTTAAAAACATTACCAACGGGTAGATTGTAGCATACGACACCGCCTGCTGGTTTATTGGAGATACAGAGTTTGAGTATGCAAGTCCCGACGGATTTGTTCCACACCCGGCAATTAGTCCCATCAGTTGGAAATAATTGAACTTGAATACATATCTGCCAATAGCAGCACCGGTAAGCATAGGGACAACAGTTATTATAACTCCATACCCTATCCATGCCAGACCACCTTTGTTTATTACTGTATCTACAAATCCTCCTCCCGACGCAATACCTACAGCAGCAAGGAAAAGTGATATGCCAACCTCTCTAAGCATCATATTTGCACTTAGGGTTGTATATGACACCACTTTGAATTTGTGTCCAAAACTGCTTATGAGTATGGCAATTATAAGTGGACCTCCTGCCAATCCCATTTTAACCGGCTGAGGCATTCCAGGCAACATAAAAGGAATGGAGCCAAAAACCACACCAATTGTAATACCAAGGAAGATTGCAAGCAAATTAGGTTCTCTAAGCTGCTTGGTAGAATTGCCCAATACTTTGGAAAAACTCTCCAATCCTGTCTCGCTTCCAATAGCAGAAACAACATCACCAATCTGCAACCCCAAATCTGGCGAAGCTACAAGATCTATTCCAGCTCTGTTTACCCTTACAACATTCACCCCAAATACAGACCTTACTTTTAGTTCACCCAAAGTCTTTCCATTTACTTTAGGCTTTGTTACAATAACATTTCTTGTAGCCATTCTGCTGTCCATCTCTGCCCACTCCTGACTGCTGATAT